>JAQCHG010000327.1 GCA_027619675.1 Cyanobacteriota bacterium | reverse complement strand
GGTTGCGGGTGATTGGCGACTTTACCCGCCGGGGGGGCGTCAAAACGGTGATCACCACCGCCAAGGGGGACACCCACTTGTTTGCCTCCTACCAGGCCAATATTCTTTAGTGAGAAGGCTGGCCTTTGGACCGTCCATCCCTCGGACGGTTCATCCCTCGGACAGTCCACCCAGTCCACCCTTGAACCTAGAAAAGCGGGGGCCGTCCCCGGTGTGGCATGGGCAATCCCAGCGTCGAGCTTCCCGATAACATCGTCACCTATTGGTATGAGGGCCACTGCCCCCGCACGGGGGCAGGGCTGCGCCTACCCCGCACGCCCCAGGTGGAGGCGATCTCCCGTCAACTGATGGCCACCTTGGCTGCCGATCCCCTCCATGCCAAAGAGGGCAAGATGTACGGGGTGCTGCTGGCCCAGACCGCCCAGGGGGAGATCAGGGTGCTGCGGGCCTTTTCTGGCCTGCTCAACGGCGAGGGGACGGTACCGGGCTGGGTGCCCCCGATCCCCGGTCGTGCCCAGGTGGCCCTGGCGGAAACCCGCACCCTGGCGGCCCTAGAGGCCATCAAGGCGGAACTGATCACCCTACAAACCCTGCCCGTCCGGGGGGAATTGGCCGATCTCCAGCACACCTATAACCAGCGGTTGGCCCAGTTGGCCGATCTCCATCGCCATCGCAAGGGCGATCGCCAGCACCAACGGCAGCAGTTGGCCGCCACCCTGGCGGAACCGGCGTTGACCCGTGCCCTGCAAGATTTGGACCGCCAAAGCCAGCAGGATGGCCTAGAACGGCGGCGGCTAAAGCGGGAACGGGACGAGGCGATCGCCCCCCTCCAGGCCCAGGTTGCCGAGGCGGATCAGCGTCTGCAAGCCCTAAAGCGCCAACGCCAGACCCTCTCCCGGCAGTTGCAGCAGCAGATGCACGATGCCTACCGCCTCACCAACTTTGCGGGGCAGTCCTTTAGCCTCGCTACCCTCGCCACCACGGGTCTGCCCACGGGCACCGGGGACTGCGCCGCCCCCAAACTGCTCCATGCCGCTGCGGTGGCGGGGTGGCGGCCCCTGGCCCTAGCGGAATTTTGGTGGGGACCAGCCCAGGGGGATAAGGTGTCGGGGCAGTTCTATGGCGCTTGCCGCGATCGCTGCCAGCCTATCCTGGGGTTTCTGCTCTCCGGTCTGTCGGATCCCTGGCCCCATTCCCCAGACCCAGGGGCGGATGCAGTGGGGATTTGGGGCGGCGATCGCGGCTCTCCACCAGCAGCTTTATTGGGGGAACCGTTGTCTAGGCTGGAACCCCTGCCCCTGCTCTATGAGGATGCCGATCTGCTGGTGGTGGACAAACCCCCAGGGCTGCTCTCGGTGCCCGGTCGCACGGGGGATCACCAGGACAGTGTGCTCAGCCGCCTGCGCTGCATCCATCCCCTCGGCGATCGCCTCCAGGCGGTCCACCGTTTAGACCAAGCCACGTCGGGGGTACTGCTGCTGGCCAAATCCCAGGACAGTTTGCGCCATCTCCAGCGCCAATTTCAAACCCGTCAGGTGCAAAAACGCTATCTGGCCCGCCTCACCCAGGCTCCCGCCGCCCCCCAGGGCACCATTGCCCTGCCCCTCTGGGCTGATCCCCACCAGCGGCCCCGGCAATGGGTCTGTGGGGAGCGGGGCAAGCCCAGCCTCACCCACTATCACGTGCTGTCCACTGGCGGGGGAGAGGTGCGGGTAGACTTTCAGCCCATCACCGGGCGCACCCACCAACTGCGGGTCCATGCCGCCCACCCCGATGGCCTCAACGCCCCGATTGTGGGCGATCGCCTCTACGGCCCCCCGGAGGCCGGGGCGGAAGCGCGGCTGTATCTCCACGCCACCACCCTGACCCTCAACCATCCCCGGACGGGGAATCCCCTCACCCTGAGCAGCCCCGTGCCCTTTTAATCCAGTTGATCCAACTGGGCGAAGTTGTAGGGGGCGGTGAAGTTGTTGTAGCGGATGCGGAGACGATCCTCAAAGGTGCTGTCTAGAGCTTCGATCGCCGCCCCAAAGGCGGGCTCTTGATCCCAGGGGATCAGGTAGGCGGCATTGTAAATCATGGCATCGGTGAGGGGATCATTCTCAATCACCCGGTTGGCCAGGGGGTTAAGCCGTTCGCGAAAGGCATCCATCACCGCTGTCTTACGGGCTTCGACCCCCCGCTCAATGGCTTGGCCAATGGTGACCACCTCATCCATGGACAGTTGTCGCCCCTCTAGGCGATCGCGCTGCTGCCGTAGGGTGTCATCCGCCGCCATCAGTTGATTGAGTTCTTCATCGGGCTGCCACAGCACCTTCACCCCCACCTCCCGCTGACCTGCTAGAGAGGCAAACAGCCGTTGCAGGGCTTCCCCATGGGGCATCAGCAACTCCGTTACCACCCGCTCCCAGGTTTCGATGATGAGGCCAAATTGGAGGGGCAGCAGCGTGCGATCGCCTGCCTGCATGGCCGCTTCTAACACCCGTTCGTGGCCCAGTAGGTGCTTGCGGCTAGCCAGGTAGCGACTTTGCTTGGCCACGGAGTAGAGAAAGGCAAAATCCCCAATCACATGGGTCTGAATGGGCTGGTCGTCCAGTCCCTTAACCACCAACCCCTTGGGGCCAGGGGCTGGAAAAATGCCGTAGAGATAAAGCGATGGATCACAGGGGATTACCGTCGAGATCGCTTGCATGATAACTAATCCCCATCACCAAACCATCCACCCCTAAGGTGGCGACGACACAGATCAAAATCCCAGGGGAATGCCCCCTTAGCGCCGTTGCTGTCGTCGGAGGGTCCATTGGTAGAGGAATTTTTCCCCCTCTAGCCAGACAAACACCAGGGCACTGAAACCAAAGCAGATCGCCACCTCTGAAACGGTCAAGGCATGGAGGCCAAAAAACTGTTGCAGGGGGGGGACATACATCAGCAGCATCTGGAGGCCAGTGGTGAGCAAAACGGCCCCCCAGATGTAGGGGTTGGTGCGGGGATCAAGCTGGGCCGTCAGACGACTGTCGGAACGGGCGGCGAGGGCGTGGCCCATTTGGGCTAGGCAGAGGGTGGTAAAGACCATGGTTTTCCAACTGTTGGGGTCGCCGCCGTAGCCAGCGGCATGGGTGTGGCGATAGGCCCAGGCCATTAGGGCAATGGTTAAAATCGCCAGCACGATGCCAATTCGGATCATGTAGGCCCCTAGCCCTCGGGAAAAAATACTTTCGCGGGGGTGACGGGGGGGGCGCTGCATGACGTTGGGTTCGGCGGGCTCCATGGCTAGGGCCAGGGCGGGCACGCCATCGGTGACCAGGTTCATCCACAAAATTTGCAGGGGGGACAGGGGCACGCCCCCCAATCCCATCAGGGGGGCGGCGGCGATGGTCAACACTTCACCGATGTTGCTGCCGAGGATGTATTTGATGAAGCGCCGGATGTTGTCGTAGACCACTCGCCCCTCTTTGGTGGCGGTGACGATGGTGGTGAAGTTGTCGTCGAGCAACACCATATCGCTGGCTTCTTTGCTGACGTCGGTGCCGGTGATGCCCATGGCAATGCCAATGTCGGCCTGCTTGAGGGCGGGGGCGTCGTTGACCCCATCCCCGGTCATGGCGACAAATTCACCACGGCTTTGGAGGGCCTGCACAATGCGGAGTTTATGTTCGGGGGCCACCCGTGCATACACACTGACCTCGGGCACGATCGCCGTTAATTCAGCGGCACTCAGGTGGTTAAGCTCCTGCCCTGTGAGCAGGCGATCGCCCGGTTGAATTATGTCGAGGGCGGCGGCGATCGCTTGGGCGGTGAGGGGATGGTCGCCGGT
>JAQCHG010000326.1 GCA_027619675.1 Cyanobacteriota bacterium | reverse complement strand
GGGGCTGCGACAGCCCCCGTCTCCGGGAACTAAGGGTGTTGCAATTGCTGCACCTGCTCTGGAGTTAGCTGCATCAGTGCGATCACATCCTGTAGGGTCATGCCCTGGGCCATCAAAGCCCGAGCAGTTTGCAACACTTGGGCTTGGGCGCTTTCCTTAGCCCGTCGTTCCTGTTCCTTAGCCCGTCGCTCTTCTGCCTGGGCCTGTTCTGCTCGTTCCGTATCAGTCCACAGCCATTGGCCCTCACCATCACACCAGCGCAGCCAGCGGCTAGAGACACCTTCAAAGCTGCCAAACCAGATGCCTAGGCCTACCCGCAAATCTGTCAACCAAATTTGGGGAGGGTGCGGGGCTAACGGCTGTTCTTGGTATTGCCCTGCCAACAGTTGGAAATATCGCAGTCGCTGGGTGCGGCGATCGTAGGTGATGTAGTGGGGCACCCGCAGATGCTGCTCATAGACAGCAAATTTGCCAGGGGGTTGACGCTCCTCTGGGGGAGCTGGTGGGGGATAAGCATCTGCCGCACTCCCATCGCCACTGCCATAGAATCGACCCAAATCCTCTGTTTCAGTACCAGGGGAAAGGAACTCTACAATCACATGGGGAGCTTGTCCCTCTTGCCAGGTGACATAGCTGAGGCGCAGATCTCGCTGCTCGTAAAGTCTCGAAACGCCCACCGCTAGAAACCAATCAGGGCGCTTGTGCCACAGCGGTTTGTGGACGTTGTAGTAGAGATTCAGATCCGAGGCGGCAAACCATTGGTCGCGGCTATAGTCCGCCAGAGCCAAGGTGCGGCTCAACAGTTGGGGCTGCAAATCGTGAAATTCGTCTGGCAAGCCCGGTTCCTCTGGCCACTCGCTGGGCAAATCATACATGGTGGGCAGGGTCTCGCGCGGCGGGCGCGGGGGGCTGCTTTGGGGAATGGAGTGACCCGTGGCGTAGGTCATGGCACGGCGCTGCAATGGGAGTGCTTGTATTGTATCCAGGGGGCACAGGGGGCGGGGGTATCCATCGCGATCGCCCGTGCCACCGGATAACGACCGTGCGCCCTAGGTTTCACCCACTTGGGCCAATTGAGCTTCGCCAAAAATGGCGGAGGGGTAGCGGTAAAACTTAAACTCCAGCAAATTGTGGAAGGGGTCTTCTAGAAAGACGGTGCGGTGCTCTAGAGGGCTGTCGGTGAAGCGGCGCTTTGGCTGTTGGTAAAAGGTTAAACCCTTGGCTTCGGCACGGGCCACGAGGGCTTCCCAGTCGGCTTCATTTTCAAACACCAGACCAAAGTGGCGGGGGTAAATACCCTTTTGGGGCGGGGCGGGATCTGGTGTGGTGTGGGCCACAATTTGGTGACCGTACAGATTGAAGATGATGGAGTTGGGGCCTTCCCGCCCCGCTTCGCAGCCTAAGCCATCCACATAAAAGGCTTTGGTGGCGGCAATGTCGGTAACGGGGAAGGCGAGGTGAAAAAGGACCTTATCCATGGGGTGTAGGCAAAGCTCGTCGTCACCATCGTAAACCCGGCGATCGCCCCCATCGCTGCTCCCTAGGATCAACGCAGGCGCGAAAGCCAAGAGGTAGGGCGCAGAGGGCTGCGCCCGGTACAACAGCCTTACCCTCCAGTCAGGTCATAAGTCAGGCCCTAGGGCCTAGGCATGAGGGTGGTCATGGTGATGGGCGTGGCCATGGGCGTGATGGCCATGATCATGGTGATGGCCATGGACATGAGCGCCGTGGGCCATCGCAGATGCCATGGAGGGGTTTACCGCCAGGGCTTCAGCCTCCAACAGCGCTGCAATTTGAGGATTGGCCCACTGGGCCGCCATCTCTAAAAACAGGGGATGGTCATTGACGCAGGGCATCTGCACATAGGTGACGTGGGGATTTTTTCGGCGTAGGGCACCAATGATGTGATCCACGTCCAGCAGGGTTTCGTGGTTTTCGGTGGCAAAGCCGATGGGCATCATCACCAGGGCGGTGGCCCCCAAATCAATCAGGTTTTGCCCCGCCAGGGTGACGTTGGGCTGGGTCCACTCAATCAGGGGGGTGTCGTGGTTGAGCCAGCCAATGGAAATCAAGGGATAGCGGTGGATCAACCGTTCCCGCACCCGTTCGTAGAGGGCTTGGCTTTCATCAATGCCGGAGGTAAAGCCCTTGGCTTTGTGGGGACAGCCATGGTTCATCAAGACGATCCCGGTTTGGGACGGCAGATGAGCCACCGCTAGATCGGTCTGAATTTCTTCCGCCACCAGATTCGCCAGCAGGTCTAGATAATCGGGCTCGTTAAAGAAGGAGGGAATGTAGCGGGTGCCCTTGAGCCAATGATCGGTGGTCTTTTCACCGCCGTAGCTGGCCAGGGCTTGGTTGACCTGCTCCACCGCAATGCCGCTGGTGAAGATGGAGTCCACCACCAGCAGGGGATAGATCAGCATCCGCTCAAACCCTTCGGCGCGGATTTGTTCAATTACCTGATGGGGCAGGTGAGGGGCGCAGAAGTTAAAGGCTTTGAACACCTTGACGCGATCGCCCCACTGCTTTTGTAGCTGCGCTTCAATCCCCTGGCGCTGCCGCTCAAAGATGGCGTTGTGGGGGGAAATGAAGTGGTCATGCTGATGGCTCCACTCGTGCAGATCAAACAGAGCCAGCAATTTGGCGAGGGGCGGATAGAGCCACAGGGGCACCGGGGCAAATTTAGCCGTTAGCAGATTAAGGGCTTGTTCGTTGTAGTTGGCAAAGTCTTCGTAGCTTTCGACCTCGCCGTAGCCCATGAGCAGCACCGCGACCCGTTCATCGGGGGCAGATTGGGTCGCCTGGGCAGGATGCCGGGATTCTGTAGTAACTGTCATAAAACCTAAAGCTTGGATGGGAGGAGAACCAGCCCTGGAGAGGCCCCACAGGAACCCCCTGGAAAACTGGCCGATATCAACACAAGGTGTCAGGGCTTAGAAAGGGTAGAAATGGGGTTGAGCGGCTATGGAAAACCTGGGGTGCCCTCTATAAACCAGCCCTGCGCTGTCTTCAGGGTAACAACATGCCCCTAGGGGGGATCCTTAAGAAAACCAACAGCCCTGGCGGATGGGGTCAGGCACCGGGGCTTCCCGCTGGGCTGGGGCTCGGGGCAGGCACAGCACAGACGGCAAGCCTGGGAACTTGCCATCCAGAGGTTCACTCGTCCCAGAGGCGACGGCGGCGGGGACCCTGGAGGCGGTCGTGGGCATCCCGCAGCAGGGTGGGGATCAGCAACTGATGGGGACACCGAGGCAGACAGTCGCCACAGTCGGTGCAGCGATCGCCCCGCCGTCCCGGAAACCAGTGGCCTGCGTTTTCAAACATGCGGTAGCGGTACTGGCCAAAGGCGGTCATATCGTAGGCCACCGCCAGATTCCGCAACCGCAGCACTTCAGGAATGTTGATCGCCTCTGGGCAGGGCAGACAGGCGTAGCACTGGTGGCACTGGTCTGCCCCCAGAACCTGCTGGGCCTGGACCGCCAATTGCTGAAACAGGTCCGTTTCCGCCGCCGTCAGCGGTTCGGTGCGATCGCCCACTTGCAGCGGCCAAGCCAACTCCTCCGGTGTGGCGGGTCCCACACTGAGGGTGGTGACACGGGGATCGCTCAAGAGCCAACGGTAGGTCAGCAGCAGGGGATCAGCGGGCTGACAGAGGGTTTTCAGGGTGGCGGGCGGGGTGTAAAGCTGCCCCCCCTTATCAGCGGGGGAAATGATGAACACCCCTAAATCCCGCTGGTGGGCTAGGGTCACCACCGGGTCATGGCGGGGGAAGAAGTAGGAATAGTGCAGGGTCACAAAGGCGAACTGATCGG
>JAQCHG010000325.1 GCA_027619675.1 Cyanobacteriota bacterium | reverse complement strand
TGTATCGGACAACACGATATCTGAGTCCAATGTCGGGCGGGAATGCCACGAATTGCAGGGCGCAAACCCTTGCGCCCCTACAGGAACAGGAATGCCGCTTAACCCGAACTCAGGTTCCGTAGCGTGGGTTGAAGCATGAAACCCACGGTCTTTGCTGTCCTGTTGTCGGGCTTAGGGGACGGCTAACCGAGGTGGGGACTCGGCCCAAGCGGCGATATGCGAGGCGGATGCCCCACTAACGGCCATCGGCCCCGGTGATGAAATGGCCCTGGGCATCAATGAAACCCCAGCGGTTGTCCACCTGTACTCGCGCTAACCCTTCGGAAAATGGCCCTGCATTCTGGAATTGGGGCGAAATTACTAGGGTGCCGTCGCGGTCAATATAGCCGTATTGGCTCCCCACCTGTACCGCTGCTAGCCCTTCAGAAAAGTCGGCGGCATAGGCAAAGTTGCCTTCAATCGCCCAGTTGCCTTGGGGATCCACATAGCCCCATTGCCCCCCCTTGAGCACCACCGCCCGCTGCTCAGAAAAGTCTGAGGCGTAGTCAAAGGCGAGGGGAATCACCACTTCACCAGCGGGGTCAATGAACCCCCATTGGCTACCTTGGCGCACCCGCGCCAGCCCTTCGGCAAAGGTGAAGGCCCCATCCCAGATCAGGGGAATGGCGATCGCCCCGGTGGGATCGATATAGCCGTGGTTGCCGTCCACCTTGACCACGGCCCGGTCTGCCGCAAAGCGCCAAGCATCGCGAAATTGAACGGCAATGGCGATCGCGCCGCTGCGGTCCACATAGCCGTAGAGGCCATCCTGCTTGACCACCGCTAACCCTTGGGAGAAACTCTCCGCTAGCTCAAACTGGGGCTCTACCCTCCAATCACCCTTGCGGTCGATGAACCCATAGAGCCGTTCCTGCTGGACGGCGGCGAACCCCTCGGCAAAGTCTTTGGCCTGCCGAAACTGGACGGCAATGCGCCAGTCTCCGGTGGTGTCGATGTAGCCGTAGTACTCTCCGGCGCGGGCCACGGCCAGTCCTTCCACAAAATTGCCTACCACCTCGATATTGGCGTCGGCAACGGTGACGGTGGGGCTGCCGCCATGGTCAATGTAGGTGAGGCGATCGCCCCAGCGCACCGCCGCCACCCCCTCAGAAAAGTCAGCGGCGGTCTCAAATAACAGGGGTTCGGGCATCGTCCATTGGTCAACGCTGGCGGGCTCTATGAACTCTACCATTACCGCTGCGCGGGGATCCTGGGCGGTGGATGACAGGGATGGGCAACCCGCTAGGGGCAGCAGGCCCAGCGCCATCCCCCACCCGACCAGTTTTGAGGCAGTCAACGTCATGACAGAATGGGCGGGGGCGATCGCGAAGCGCCACAAGTGAGTACAGCACCGAACTTACCCACAGGGTGCCGTGGGGATCGGGGGGCGACAAGGCCATGACACAAAAGGTTTTAATCCTGGGGGGCCAGGGACGTATTGGGGCCAGTGTGGCCGCTGATCTGCGCCGTTGGCTGCCCGCTGCCGCCGTCACCGTCACTGGGCGATCGCCCCGCATGACGCCACCGCCAGGGGTGCAGTTTCTGCCCCTAGACCTGGCGGATACCGCCGCTGTCACCACCGCCATCGCCCCCCAAGATTTGGTCGTCCACTGCGCTGGCCCCTTTAGCTATCGCGATCATCAGGTGCTGGACACCTGCCTAGATCAGGGGGTGAACTACCTGGATGTGGCGGATAACCCCCGCTATGTGAAGGCGGCCATGACCTTGCACCAGCGGGCCGTGGCGGCGGGGGGGACGGCGATGGTCGCCACCGGGGTGTTTCCGGGGATCTCCAACAGTTTGGTGCGCCAAGGGGTCGAAACCTTGGACCAAACCGATGAAATCCACCTCAGCTATGGGGTGGTGGGGTCCGGCGGGGCGGGGGGGACGGTGATGCGCACCACCTTTTTGGAACTGCAACATCCCTTCCCCGCCTGGATTCAGGGGGCTTGGCGTACCGTGCAACCCTATAGCGATCGCACCACCCTTTCGTTCCCCGCGCCCTATGGCCGCTGCGGGGTCTACTGGTTTAACACCGTGGAGGCCATGACCCTGGCCCAATCCTTCCCGGTGCAAACGGTGGTGACCAAGTTTGGCTCCATGCCGGATATCTACAACCACCTCACCTGGCTGATGGCCCACCGTCTGCCCAAGGCTTGGCTGCGACAGCCAGCCCTGGTGGAGGGCTTGGCCCACATTAGCTATGCCATGACCCAGATCAGCGATCGCTTCAGCGGCATCGGCATCGCTATGGAGGCGCGGCTGGAGGGCCAACACCAGGGGCAGCCTTGCATCTATCGCGCCACCTTTACCCACCCAAATACCGCTGAGGCGGCGGGGTGGGGCACGGGTAGTATTGCCCAGGCCCTACTCACGGGGTGGCAACACCCCGCGTCTGGCCAGTGGAACAGGGCTGGCCGACGGATCAGTTTCTCACCACCTTGCAGCAACGGGGCGGGGCGATCGCCACCACCCTGACCCCTTAAACCCTGCCGCTGGTATCCACCTGCGGATGACCCAAGTCGGGTTGAACGAGACTAGCGGGTCATTCGACCCGAATATCGCCCTTCTCAGAACGCTTCTGAAGCCTTAACCACTGTGGTGAGAGGCGGGATCGGTACTGGCCATGCCCATGGCCAGTAGACCACTAGCTAGTGGATTTAGGCGTATTTATCTGCTGCTGCATCCTCGGCCCCCTCGGGCTTGGGTTTGGGGGCATGGAAGCGGATGCCCAACACCAGGTCATAGAGGAAGCCAAAGAAATCACGACCCCCTTGCAGAATCCCGAGGGACTGGGGCGATCCCTTAGCATCCAGCAGGGGTTTCATGGTTTCGTAGGCGGGCTTATAGCGATACCAGGGAATGGAGGGCCACAGGTGATGGATCAGGTGATAGTTTTGACCCATGATCAGCAGGTTCAGCACCGCACTGGGGTAAACCCGAGCATTCTTCCAGCGATCGCGCTCCTCAAAGGGGCGATGGGGCAGGTAATCAAAAAACAACCCCAGGGCAATGCCAACCACTAAAGCGGGGGAAAACCAATAGTTAAAGATGTAGCCCAGGAAGTCGAATTGACAGGCGGTAAACACCAATGCCGCCACGGCAAATCGCCCTAAAAACCATTCCAGCAGCTCATATTTTCGCCACAGCCGCCGCCGAAAGAAGTAAATCTCGTGGTAGAAAAACCGGGCAGCAATCAGCCACAGCGGTCCCCCCGTGGAGACAAAATGGTCCGGATCATTTTCTGGATCATTAACGTGGGCGTGGTGCTGCAAATGGACACGGGTGAACACTGGAAAGGAAAAGCCCAGGATCAAGGCGCTGCCATGTCCCAAGGCGGCATTAACCACCCGATTGCGATGGGCGGCATTATGGGAGGCGTCGTGAATGACGGTGCCTGATAGGTGCAGTGACAGCACATTCATGGCAAACACACACCAACCGGGCCAACCCCAAAGAAAGTAGCCCAGGGTAGAGGTGGAAATTAGGGCCACGGAGCTCACAAACATGAGCAAATTGGGACTCAGCCCACCGTCCGCTTTTAGAAACGCTGCGGGAACGGTTTTGAGAGGTGTCAGGGGCGCTGCTGCCACCGACATACGCACGGCTCCTTGGACTGTCAACTCTCGGTAGTATACGCTACGTAGCCCCCTCGATAAAGTTTTGTGACAGAGCCTCAGGTTGGGCTGAAGGCCCGCCATAGCTGCGATCGCCGGATTTCCCCAAAGGCACGTCCTCCGTACCAGGGAAGCACCGGGTAAGGGAACCCCGACCGCGAC
>JAQCHG010000324.1 GCA_027619675.1 Cyanobacteriota bacterium | reverse complement strand
GAAATGGAAATGGAGCAACCCATGCGCCTGCCGCTGAAGCTAGAGGAAAAAGCCAAGGAACTGGTGCCCGTGGCCGAAGCGGCGGTGGAGCAACAACAGGCGTTGTCCCTGCCCCAGGCAGAGCGGATGCAGCCCATGGTTGCCCCGCCCCAAGCCGCCGAACCCTATACAGAGCCCTTGACGGAAGCCAATTTGGATTAGGGTCGGGGGCGTTGGGCGTTACAGTTAGCGGGACTTCATCTCAGAAGCTGGCCAACAGGCCGAGCCCCCGCAGGCAGGCTTTGACCGATTGATTCAGCGATCGCGCCCATTGCAGATGGGGCTCGTCAGGAATCACCGGCAGGATGTCAGCGGGTTGACCCTGGTGGCACAGTTCCACCACGGCATTGGCGGCTTCTAAGCCCGTCACATAGGCTTTTTCCTGGGACCAGGAGCCGTGGCGATTGGTAATCCAATCCCCCGCCATAAACAGGTTTTGAAACGGGGTGTGGCGGGGCAGTAGATAGCGGTAACTGCCGGGGGCAAAGTGGCTAACCGCCTGGGGCAGGCGCACCACATGGGCATCCACAATGCGAGCCTCCCCAAAGGCGGGGATGCAGCCCGCGAGATCCTGCTGCACCAGGGGCAAGATTTCCCCATCCGCCAAGGGCAGCAGTTGGTTGGCGTGGTAGTAGTCCACCTCGATGACGGAGCCGGGGGCATCCCGGTAGGCGTCGTGGAGGGCGTTGAGGTCAAAGAAGGTCCAGCCGGTGGTGGCGTGGAAACCAAAGCAGGCGTTGGAGGGCAACGGCACCGATACCTTGCGGTCAAACCAAAGGCGGGTGGCCAGCACGTCCACCGCCCCCAGATTTTGCACATCCCGAAAGGCGGCCCGCTGGCGCAGGGTGGGGCTACTGGCGACGATCTTTTTCAGCCCTGTGATGCCCACAGCGAAGATCACCGCATCTGCCTCGAACCGTTCTTCACCACACATCACCGCCGTGATGCGATCGCCCCCCTCATCCGCTATGACCGCCGTTACCCGATGGTGGGGCAGAATGGTGCCCCCCGCCGCCTCAATGGCCTGGGTCCAAGGGCGGAAGATTTCGGCCCCCACGGTGCCCCGGCACCAGCGCACATCAAAGTCTGGCTGGTGGGCCAGGATGAAGTAATAGAGCATACCCAGGGCGGCGGCGGCGGAGCATTGTTCCCCCGGTGCAAAGAGCCCCACCAGCAGCATGGGCTCAAAGGCATCGCGATAGAGGCGATCGCTGACCCCATATTGCCGAAACAGCTCACGGGCGCTGATGCGATCGTAGTATTGCCAAGCCTCAGGGGAATTGTCGAAGTCCACCACCGCATGGAGTAGGGGCAGGGCGGAGAGGAGATCGGCCAGGGGGAGCCGCTTGAAATCTGTGTACACAAAGGTGCCCAGGGGGCTGGGTAGATAGGGTTCCGCCTGGAATAGGGGCGACTCCACCTCTAGGCCCTGGGGGGAGTATTGGGCGGAGCGGGTGTAGGGGGTAAAGGGCTGAAGGGCGAGGCGATCGGTGAGGGCAAAGATGTTGCGGTAGGGGTACCAAAACCCATGGATGCCTGCTTCCACGGATTTTCCCGCCGTTTCCCACCCCGCGACCAGGCCGCCGGGGTGGGCACCCGCCTCCAGCAGGGTGACCTCATAGCCCTGTTGGGCCAGGTGGTGGGTGGCCCCCAACCCCGCCCAGCCTGCTCCAACAACGACCACCCGAGGACGCTGGGGGGTAGCGGCGGCAGCATTAGTCATGGAGGGCAACCGGAGAAAACGTCATGGGTCAAGGCATGGGTGGGGATGATTCACAGGCCCCAGTGTCCATTAGAATCGGTTCCGATTCAAGCACCGCCCGCCGCTTTTATCGTCGTCAACTCAGGGGTGAGGAACCGCACAGCCAAACCGTTACCATCCCCGCCATTGAGATCAGCCTGCCACAGGAGTTTGCCCCTCAACCAGCAGCCTAACCTGGACACCCCTCCCCTCTGATTTTGTCTAGTCGGGGGACAGGTTTCTGGAGCGTCACCGGATTCACCACAACGCTGCAAATTAGGAACCCGTCACCTTTCCCCTGAAATCGCCGCTTAAACAACGTCCCGCTGCGGCCATAGCCATGATGTGGGTACCCAGAAAGGAGGCGGGAACTTATCCGGTTCGCAGGGCAACGATGGGGTCAAGCTTGGCGGCTTGGCGGGCGGGGAAGACGCCGAAAAATAGGCCAATGCCCCCGGATACCCCTACCGCCACGGTGATGGCCAGCCCCGATACCCCCGCTTCAAAGGGGGTGACGGCACTCAGCAGCACAATGCCGCCAATGCCGAGGCTGCTCCCCACCAAGCCCCCGGCGATGGACAGAATCAGGGCCTCGATCAAAAACTGCACCAAAATATCCTGTTGGGAGGCCCCGATCGCTTTGCGCAGGCCAATTTCCTGGGTGCGTTCCCGCACGGACACCAGCATGATGTTCATGATGCCGATGCCCCCCACCAGCAGGGAAATCCCGGCGATCGCCGCCAGCATCACCGTCAGCGCCCCGGTGACCGTATCCGCCAGGTTCAGCAGGGTGTCTTGGCTGCTGATGAAAAAGTCGTCTTCCCCGTCTAAAATGCCGTGGCGCAGGCGCAGCAGGTTGGTGATTTGAAACTCCGCTTGGCGCATGCTCTGGCGATCTAACGCCGAGACGGAAATGTAGGACACCTCAATGCCGTAGGGCGATCGCCGCTGCCCCACCAAA
Organism: Cyanobacteriota bacterium; assembly: GCA_027619675.1. Lineage (GTDB taxonomy): Bacteria > Cyanobacteriota > Cyanobacteriia > Phormidesmidales > Phormidesmidaceae > PCC-6406. The sequence continues at coordinate 1,079 of JAQCHG010000324.1, read as the reverse complement.
CGGCTGGACTGGGTGGTGATGGGCACCAGGGCGGCATCGTCATAGTTCAACCCCAGGTTGGAACCTTTGCGGGCCATTACCCCCAACACCTCAAACCGCACCCCCTTGATCCGCACCGACTGCCCCACGGGGCTGGCGTCGTCAAATAGGCGCTCCGCCAGGGTGGCCCCCAGCACCGTCACCAGGCGGTTGCTCTCCAAATCCTGGGCCGAGAGGAAGCGGCCCTGGGCCATTTCAAAGCTTCGCACCTGGAGGAAGGCCGCACTGGTGCCCACCACGCTGACGTTGGCGGTGCGGTTGCGGTACACCACCAGGTTGCGATCGTTGAATTCAGGGGCCACGGCGACGACGGAGGGGACCTGTTCCGCGATCGCCCGCGCGTCGTCCACCACCAGGGTGCGGGGCACCTCCAGGCCACCCCCTTCGCGGGTTTCCCGGTTCCCCGGCAGCACAAACAACACGTTTGGCCCCAGGGTCTGCAACTGGTCGTTGATGTACACCTGCGCCCCCTCGCCAATGCCCACCATGGCAATGACCGAGGCGTTGCCGATGACGATACCCAGCATAGTGAGGCTGCTGCGGAGTTTGTTGGCGGTGAGGGTCTTCACCGCCATGCGGATACTTTCGGTCAGGTCCACGGGAGGCTCCTTTACCAGGCTCTGGCTTCAGTGTAGCGATCGCGCCCCTGCCTAGACTGCCTTCCCACCGACTCCCCTGCCCAGTCTCCGCCAACGGTGTACGGTCTAGCCCTTAAATGCAGCCTTGGATGGCGGCTTGGTAGACCCCTTGGTAGCGGTTCTTGGCGTTGAGCTTGGTGAGGCTGTTGTTGATGTGAAACTTCACCGTGCTCTCGCTGATGTGGAGCTGTTGGGCAATGCTGCGATCGCGCCAACCCGCCGCCAGCAGGGTCATCACCTCCCGCTCCCGGCTAGAGAGTTGGGGTTCTAGGGTGGCCGCCAGGGCTGCTGGGTCCCCCGTTAGCACCGCCTCAATCACCGCCCGCAACCGTTCGGGGGTCATGGACAGATCCACCACCGCCGTCACTGCGGGGGGAATCGCCACCCCCGGACGGCGAATCC
>JAQCHG010000323.1 GCA_027619675.1 Cyanobacteriota bacterium | reverse complement strand
TGCGAAAGAGCCCCGTACGAACCAGGGTAAGCCAAAGCCCCTGGCGGACATCCCCCCAAGTGCTTTGAATATCCCGCCGTTCTAGCCAGAGATAAATGCCCAGAACAATGATCGCCGCCAGCACCGTCGCCACCGCGTTGATCAAAAACATGATGGCGATGCAGCCCACCGCCCCCAGCAGAGAGAAGGCCCAGTGGACCTTAAAGGTGGGTCGAAAAGAAGGACTGGCCAGAAATCGCTCTACCCCCGCCACCACATTCAGCACCAAATAGGTGGTTAAGAAAAACATGGTGAGCACCGGGGCGATCAGGTTTAAGTCGCCGATGGAGACGGCGGCAAGGGCAATCCCCAGGGTAAATAGGGTGCCCAGGCGGGGTTCATCGGTGGGGCCATGGCCTTTGCCCATCCAGCGCAGGGGGCGGGGCAAAATACCGTCCCGCGCTAGGGCTTGCAGCACCCGAGGAGCCCCCAGAATGCTGCCGATCGCGCTAGACAGGGTCGCTCCCCACACCCCCAACAAAATCGCATCCCCCCAAACTGCCATGCGCCGCATCACCAGAGGTTCCGCCACCAGGGTGGTGGGGTCAGCCCGAAAGGCCAACAACAGCGGAATCAGCATGTAAATCAAATAGCCCGTGACGATCGCCGCCATGGTGCCCATGGGGATCGCCTTCGTGGGTTCCTTCAGGTCCCCCGACATATTCACCCCGGCCATGATCCCGGTGACGGCAGGAAAAAACACCGCCAGCACCGTCCAAAAGTCCACGCTGCCGGGGGGCTCTGGGGGCGATAGTACCGTCGGTTCCACCCCGTGGCCCAAGGTTAAAGACACCAGCGAGAGGGCGATCGCCGCCATGATGAAATATTGGGCTTTGATGGCGATTGCCGCCGACTGCAACGCCAGCAGGGTCACCAACACCGTGGTAATCACCGCCACCCAGGTTTGATCCAACTGGGGAAACACCTGCACCAAACTTTCCGCAAAGCCCAGGGTATAGAGGGCCACAGAGAGGGCCTGGGCAAAGTACAGGGGAATACCCACTGCCCCCCCAGTTTCAATCCCTAGGGAGCGGCTAATCATGTAATAAGCCCCCCCCGCTTTCACCACCTGATCGGTGGCGATCGCTGAAATGGAGAGGCCCGTAAGCAGGGTAATGCTGGTGGACAGGGTGACAATGGCCAACGCCCCCCACAGCCCCATGTGGCCCACCACCCAGCCAAACCGGAGGTACATGATCACCCCCAAAATGGTGAGGATAGAGGGGGTAAAAACACCACCGAAGGTGCCGAGACCGCTACTCCCTGCCTTGGGGAGAATGACCTCTTGGGTAGGGGGAGAAGGGGGCATGACGCTTGGCGGTGTGGGTTGCCATTGGCTTTACATCATGCCTGAAACCCCTCAGAGAAACCAACTTTGCTCAATACATTCCCCCTTTCGGCAGATTTTTCGATGCCGGGAGAGAACAGCGGTCTGGTAAAACTAGGACGGTGCCTGGAGCGGGCAGCCAGCGGGGACTAGACCACCAATTTGGACAAGAGCCATGACCACATCCCAATGGGAGCGGCTATTGGAAAACGCAGGCACCTGGGTGGGCTCCTTTACCCAAGTGTCGCCCCAAGGGACAATCCTGGCGGATGTGCCCAGTGTGGTGGCCCTCAAGCCCCTCGACCGGGGCAGCGCCATGCGCCAGGAAATTCACAAGCATCCCCCCGATGGGGACCCCAGCCAACGGGTATTGGAATACCGCTCTCTAAACAAAAGCATTTTGTTTTTTGAAGGGGGGGCCTTTTCCCAAGGGTCGATTCAGTGGGGGCCGTTTTCGGAATTTGGGGCGGAGTTGGGTTTCATCCAGGGCAGTGAACGGCTGCGACTGGTGCAGCTTTTTGACAAAACCAGCCACCTCAGCCAGTTCACCCTGATTCGCGAACACCTAGAGGGCACGACCCCCACCCCCCGTCCAGCTTTGACAGTGGAGCAACTGCTGGGCACTTGGCGCGGGGAAGCGGTAACCCTCTACCCAGACCTCAGCCCCGCCGAGACTTACCCAACGGAGTTGACCCTGACCCCGACGGCAACGGGGCTTGGCCAAACCTTGCGCTATGGGGATAGGGGGGCCATCACCTCAGAGGGGCGAATCGTGGACGATCGCCTGCTATTTGAAGGGGAAACCCAGACAGTGCAGGTGTTACTGCTGCCCGCTGGCGCTTCCGCCACCTGCCCCCTAGCGATTACCCCTCGCCAGGGGATATTCCTAGAGGCGGGGTGGCTGATCACCCCCAGCCGCCGCCAGCGCATGATCCGCTGCTACAACGCCCAAGGGGGCTGGGTCAGCCTCACCCTAGTCACGGAAGAAAAACAGGGGGCTTAGCGCACCCTCTAGCTGGATCCAAACTGGGGCTGCCTACAGCAGCCCCACCAAATGCAGGGGACCGTGGCCGCTGACCAACTCCAGCAGCAGGGCGAGAAAGCCCACCATGGCCAACCGTCCGTTCCACACCTCGGCAAAGGGGGTGAGGCCCCAAGCGGAGCGCTCTTGGGGGTACATCTTGAACTTTTCCTGGGGCTGCACCACATCGGAAAACAGGGTGCGGGGGGCGGTGAGGGCATCGGTGACCATGGTGGCCATGTCGTCGATAAACCCAGGGTGGGTGTTCAACGCAGGCACGCGCCGGAAGGTTTCAATCCCCGCTTCATCAGCAATTTCGCGGTACTCAATGTCGATTTCTTGCAGGGTTTCAATATGCTCTGAAACAAAGCTGATGGGCACCACCACTAAGTTGTTAACCCCCTGCTCCGCCAAGTCGGCGATCGCGTCTTCGGTGTAGGGTTGCAGCCATTCCACCGGACCCACCCGGCTTTGGTAGGCCAGGGTGTGGCCGTTGGGGCGGCCCAGGGCCTGCATGATCAAGTCCACGCAGTGCTCGATTTCCCGCTGGTAGGGATCCCCAGCCTCTTCCACATAGCTGACGGGCACGCCATGGGCGCTGAAAAACACATGGCCTTGGCTGGGATCCGGTAGGGCATCCAACTCACGGGCAATCAACTCGGCCATGGCCTTGACGTAGCCAGGGCGGGCATACCAGGAGGGGATCAGGGTGTAGCGAATTCGCTCTAGGGCGGGGTCTTCCTTCCACAGCTTCTCTAGCAGGCGGAAGCTGGAACCGCTAGTGCTGATGGAAAACTGCGGATATAGGGGCAGCACCACCAGTTCTTCGATGCCGTCCCGCTTGATGCGGGCGATCGCCTCTTCGGTAAAGGGGTACCAGTAACGCATACCGATATAGACATCTACATCCCGGCCATGGGCTTGCAAACGGTGCTTCAGGGCTTGGGCTTGCTCTTCGGTAATGCGCCGCAGGGGGGAGCCGCCGCCAATCTGGCTGTAATTTTCCTGGGACTTGCGGGCGCGACTGGTGGAAATCAACCAGGCCAAGGGCTTTTGCAACCAAGGCACGGGCAAACGAATAATCTCCGGATCGGCAAAGAGATTAAACAGAAAGGGCCGCACATCCTCTAGCTGCTCCGGCCCCCCCAAATTCAGCAATAAAACCCCTACACGGCCCATGTCGTTCGCAGTTCCTAAACGGCTAATATTCTTAACGTTTATCGTAACAATTAGTTTTAATTAAGTCATGGAGCTGTGTGCCATGGGCTCCTAACGTTGCTACGATGCCACATCGGTTCTTCAGAAAGTCTTCCCATTCTAAACCAGGGACGCCCTTGCCGTTATGGAAAAAGCCACTGTTACCCCTGTTACCACTTCAATGAAACCCCGCCTAGCGGTTACCTTGGGGGACCCAGCGGGCATTGGTCCAGAGGTGG
>JAQCHG010000322.1 GCA_027619675.1 Cyanobacteriota bacterium | reverse complement strand
TTCCCCCAGGACGGCAATATTTTTGCGCCAGTGGTCGCTGGAGGCCCCAAACCCATGGATCAGCACCAGGGGAATGCCGTTGGTGCCTGCGGTTTGATAGCGAATGGGTAACCCCTGCCAGGGCCAGGTGCAGTCGGTGACGGAAGGGGAGGGGGCGATCGCCATGGCATCCGCAAGGAAAAGGACAGGGCGATCTCGGTGTCGTCGCCCTTTACACAAGTTTATAAGTATTTTCCAACCTGGCTGGATAGGGGATGGTCGGGACGTACACCCAAGCGGTGTTGAGAATGCCCTGGTTTAGGGCAATAAGGGTGTCCCCGTTAGGGCGAGTCAACAACACACCCTGTCACACAAGGAGGTTGTGGCGCAAAAGCATGCACCCCCCTGAAGAAAATTCAGAAGGGTGCGTGACACAGACCCATGCCCAGATAAGAGCATTCAGCCAATTGCAATGGGGGGACCAATGCCCAGTCTAGGCAGGCTGCTGCTTGCGCTTCAGAGCAACCGCCATACCACCCATTGCCATCAGCCCCAGTAGGCTAGCGGGTTCAGGGGTAGCAGCGGGCGGCGGGACTTCCGTGAGTTGGGCATACAGTACAGCACTGTTAGCCTGCCCTTCTAGGGTTAGGAACCTGTCAACCAGCGTGGTGCCACCATCCTGAGAAAAACCAATCAGGGTCAGGTTGTAATCAATACCCTCAAGCGTAATGAACTGACTAGAGACGCCACCATCTAGGACCCTCACTTCGTCAGGACAAAGTGGCACACCACCAGCCGCACAAATACCACTCTCTGGCTCATTCGGTGTCTCATTATGGTTGAAGTTGAAAGTAAAGGTTGTGCTGAAGGCATCTAACGCCAAGCCAACGTCTAGGGTTGCACCCGTAATGGAACCGGGGGCAGGAATGTTGGAAATAGGAAAGTTGTTGTGGGTGAAGGTTCCCAGGGCAAAGGGAGATGCAACTAGATCGGCTGGGTCAACGGTTGCTGGCCCTATGCCGACAAAGCTATAGCCACTTTGAAAAGTATTAGGCGGAAAAGGGGTACCCCAAGAAATTTCGCTGGTGCCGAGGCCCGTAAGACCAACCGTATCAGCAGGATCAGCATCGGTCCAGGTACCAGAAGTGGTCAGGGATGCAGCATTGGCAGTGCCCGCAAATACAGCCCAGCCAATCCCAACCGCCACCGTCAATTTCTGTAAGTTCACAGTACTAATCTCCATACGTGCTGATGACTAGAGGCTGTCTTGATGCACAACACCTGATAGAGACACGAAATAAGGAACACGAATATGTAGACAGCTCTCCGAATATGCCGATAGTAATCAACCCAGATTGATGTGGAAATACTGGTGCCATTGGCTTCACAAGAGCTTCATGAGAACTTTAGAGACAAGTTTCAGTAGCGTGCGTGAAATCCCTTAGCTGCCGAAGGCTTTCAGGCATAGAGCTGGGGATGAACAGAGACCTGAGATCGCATTTGCTTCATTAAAACTTCATGAAAGCCATTTGACGACGTTTTCGCGAATCTTTACACCCGTGTATATACGGCTTATCTGATGCCTGCCCTGAGAAAAGCTTGCCTGCTTAATTAAATCAATTTAAATAGATATATTTGCATCCCCTGTTCAGCGGCCCCTGCTCTCGTGATAGACAGCGCCAGCCCTGAAGTCGTTGTCATTCAGCAGCTTCAGCCCAATGCATCCTCACTAGCCTGCGAGGGATGCATTGGGCTGAAGTCACCTATGCTCCGGCTGTATGAACAGGCTTATGGGTTGGTTGGCTGACGGTGTCGCCAATACAGCCCGATCGCGCCCCCTAGCACCGCGATCGCTGACAGGCCATGGACCACATTGAACGGGGTACCGGGGAAGAACCAAGAATCCGTCCGCAGAAATTCAATGAAAAAGCGCCCCAGGGGATACCAAATCAGGTACATCAAGGCGATATCCCCCGGCTTGAGATCCTGGCGGAAGCGGCGGGCTAGCCACCAAATCAGCCCAAACCCGACGAAATTCCACAGGGATTCGTAGAGAAACAGGGGGTGAAACCGGGTGCTGAGGGGATAGGCCGCGAAGTCGTTGTAGGGAGCGATGCGGTGTTGAGGATCAATGCGGAGGCCCCAGGGTAGGGTGGTTGGGGGACCGTAAAGCTCTTGGTTGATGAAGTTGCCCCAGCGGCCAATGGCTTGGGCCAGGGGTAAACCGAGGGCGATCGCATCTAGATACAGACGGGCATCTAGCTTACGAATGCGGCTAAACAGCCACAGGGCTATACCGCCAAAGATGAAACCGCCAAAGATGTGGATGCCCCCGCCCCAGACCTGCAAGATTTTGCCCGGATTGCTGAGGTAATAGCCCAACCCCTCCGGCCCTCGGGGGGATTGGATAAACACGTAGTAAAGTCTGGCCCCAATGAAGCCGGGGATCAAAATCCAGAACAGCATGTCCCAGAGATCGTCTGGATTTTCTCCCTGGCATTCGATCCGCCGTACCGCCACCTGGGCTGCCACCAAAATGGCCGTTAACATCAGCAGGCCATACCAGCGCAGGGCGAAGGGGCCGATTTCAAAAATAATCGGGTCAACGGGAGGATACATGGCCACCTATACCGAAACCTGGGCGGGGGCGAGGGTCAGCACTTCGACCCCGTCGGCGGTGACGGCAACGGTGTGCTCAAACTGGGCCGACAGTTTGCGATCGGCGGTCACCGCCGTCCAGCCATCCCCCAGCACCTCCACCTCGTAGGTGCCGACATTAATCATGGGCTCAATGGTAAACACCATGCCCTTGCGCAACTTTTTGCCCTTGCCCGCCGTACCGTAGTGGGGAATTTGGGGGGCGGTATGGAAAATGCGATGGACCCCATGGCCGACAAAATCTCGCACCACCGAAAATCCTTCCGCCTCGGCATAGGTTTGGATGGCGGCTCCGATGTCGCCAATGCGGGCACCGGGTTTAACCGCCCGAATCCCTCGCCACATGGCTTCTTCCGTGACTTCTACCAGCTTGCGGGCCAGGGGGGACGGTTGCCCGACCAAAAAGGTGCGGGAGGTGTCGCCGTGGTAGCCATCCACAATCGGGGTGACATCGATATTAATGATGTCGCCATTCCGCAAAATTTGATCGGGGCTGGGGATACCGTGGCACACCACTTCATTAATGCTGGTGCAGATGGAGCGGGGAAAGTCGATGACCGGACCTTTGTAGCCCAGGGGAGCGCTGATGGCACCGTGGGCTTGGGTCCAGGCTTCAGCGGCATCATTCAGGGCTTGGGTACTGGTGCCGGGCTGCACCATGGGCTCTAGGTAATCTAAAAGCTGGGCGGCTAGTCGCCCAGCCTGGCGCATTTTGTCTAGTTCCCGACGCGATAGCAGCGTGATGACCTCTTGCTGTTCCACAATACCCGGTGATTTTTTGACGAGACGGCATAGTTACTTTCTCTACTCTAGCGGTCAGACTTCCCCCTTGGTGGGCAAATGCCTTGACAGTCTTTTGAAATTGGCTATGCTGCGAGGGATCCGATGGCGAAATCAAGGGATACGGCGGTGATTCGGCTGTGGCTGCTCTGTTGCGCGGTGTTGTTTGCGGGGGCGGAGGGTTACCAATGGCTTAGCCATCAGGGGTGGTTTGTGCATCCTGATCTGGGTTGGCCGTGGGTGATCTTGGCGGGCACGGGGTTGGCGATCGCGGCCCACTATGGTCAACTCAAGGCCCTTTGGCAACCGACTGGGGCAGGGATCGATGGGGCGATCGCCCCGTCAACAGCCTCCCCTTCCCCCATCGGCCCTGAGGCAGGCACGCAACCCCAGCCCTCCCCAGCAAC
>JAQCHG010000321.1 GCA_027619675.1 Cyanobacteriota bacterium | reverse complement strand
AACCAACTGGATATCGTAGGTCAGTTGCCCTAGCCTAGCGGGTTTTACGGGGGCTGGTCTGCGGTTGGTTGCCCGCCAGCGCGATCGCCCCAAAGCTCTGCCGACTTGGTAGGATGCAGGCAGACCCTGGAACCCCCCCGATGGTGGCCCCGTCAGGGTGAAACAACTGAACGCAAGACTCACGAAGGATTACGGAAACCTATGAAGGGCTTTTTAAAACAACTGATGGCGTTAGGGCTACTCGGTGGTACCGTTCTGGGCACAACCGCCGCGATCGCTCCGGCAGCTTTAGCCCTCAGTGATGAGGAGATTGTGGAAAAACTCTCCTCCATCCCCGTGTTCATGATTGTGGATGAGGAAGGGCGATCGCTGACCGCCAATGTGGAATCCGAGGAAACGGGTGCTCCCGTCAGCGTTCCCCTCGTGTTTATCAGCGGCGACTCCGCCGAAGCCTTTTTAGATGAAGCAGAAGCAGAAGCCGCTCCCATTGCGACGGATGGCCAAGTCGCCATTTTGTCCCTAGGGGCTTTGTATCAAGAGGCCGTAGCCCAGTCCCAGGGCCAATCCCTGGTGTACATCCCCAGTTCCGAAGCAGTGGCAGCCGCGAACTCCATTGCCGAAGGGCAAGTGGCGGGAGTGCCCCTCTTTGCCGCTGTGAACTTGGAGACGGGTCAGTATCTGTTGACCTCGGAGCAAGTGTTACCCGTTTACTTCTCATTCTCAGATTTACGCCGCAACCTGTTGCCCCTGTTTGAGAGCAACCCTGAATTAGAAAATGTAGTTGGTGTTGAACTGTTGACCCTAGAGGGGCTGATCCAGGGCATGGAGAGCGACAACCCCGAGTTGGATCAATTGCTGGAATTGGTGCGACTGGTCCCTGATTCCGCCACCGTTGAGTATCTACAAAATCTCGACGGTCCTAGTGGCGGCAACTAGGGCGCGTCATCAAGCCCAGCTAAACCTTCCCTAGACTCTCTGGAGCGGCAAAGCCAGCGGCTCCGTTGCGCCCTAGGGGACCCGCTAACGCGAACAGATGACCGTTGGGTTGGGTTTTGGCTTCCTATGAACATGGACCTTTCCCCTGTTGCCGGAGCTTGAAATCGGGCAACAGGGGATTTTGGTTCTGGCCTGAAACCCTTAGGTTAAGGATTCAGCAGGGGCGAGGTGGGATCTACCCGCAGGAAAACCGCCAGATCAAACGCCTCTGGGGTGATTTCAAACTGGATCACACGGGCAGTGATGCCGAAATCCTCTAGCTGCTTGAGGGTCAACTCGGGTTCTGCTCCATCCACGAAGGTGGTAATCAGTTGCCGGGGGACGGGCTGACCATCCACGGTGATGGTGGGGTTGACCAAGGTGAGTTGATGGCCATCGATAATCTGTAAGCCCGTTTCCACCACCGCTTCGGTGCGTTCTTGCAGCACCTGATCCTGGAGGTCAACCAAGACCCGCAGGCGATCGCCCCCCAAAAACACGAGACGAGGGTTGGTCAGGCGGTAGCGGTTCCCCAATCGTGATTGCCGCTCCCCCGGCAGATTGAAGGTGAGGCGTTCCAGTAATTGCTGTACACGGGGGGATTGCAGCAGGGCGTTTAGATCATCCGCCTTGAGAATCAGGTGGGCTGCCGATTGCAGCGGCTCATCCAGGGCAATGCGCCCCTGGCGTAACCCCTGCATATCCAGATCAATGGTGTCCGTTTCGACATCAAGGGTGTCGATGCGCAGTTCCGGTACTGGGTAAACGCCTCGCCCTGCCAACCGCACCCGATCCACCCGACCATTCACAATCTGAAAGTTGGGGGTATTGTCGATGCGCACGTCTAACAGCTCCGCCCGCACAATGCGCTCGCGAATCAGCCCCTCCGCCAATTGATCGGCAACGATGCCCACGGGGGACACCAGGGTAAACAGCCCGGACAGCAGAATGGTGACAAATTCGACCATGGTTCTTGATTAAACTGACTCCGGATCGATACCCAACGCTCGCAATCTAGCGGCTAGACGGTCGGCTCGTAACTTTTCCTGCTCCGCCCGCGACCTTTCTTGCTGGACCTGGGCTTGGGCTTGGGCGGCCATTTCTTCTGGGGTGCTCAGCCGTTGCCCCGTCTGGTCGTACCAGTAGAGCCATTCCCGCTGTCGCCCCAGGTAGGTGCCGCGATCGCGCCCCAAGCCCAACCCAATTTTGGGCAACCACACGGGATTACCCCCTAGCTGTTGGTATTCCCCCGCCACCAACTGATAAATTTCCAAGGGCTGACGGTTACGGCGGGGGTTGCCGTCGGGTAGATAGACGGCGTAGTAGTCAATTGCTAGCGCTGCGTACAGCTTTTTTTTGCGCTCGTACTCACCTCCGTAGGTTTTAGACACCACTTCTAGGGCCAGGGTAGGGGTGATGTTGTCCTCTTCCCACAGCACATAGCTGAGGCGGCCCCGTTCCCCCACAAAGCGCTCGACCCCCAGGCTCAAAAAGCCATCGGGCACCACCGCTGGCACGGCAGGATCAAAGTAGATGCCCATATCCACCCCAAAGAACCAGTCCTGGCGATCGGGCCAAGCCATGGCCAGGATCGCTTCTAGCAAATTGGGAATTAGATTCTGAAGCTCGTTATCCACGGGGGTATCGTCTGAGTCTGGCAACTCAGCCGAGGAGGGTAAACATTGCCTGGGGTCGAACCGTAGAACCATTGTTGTTGCCAGCCCGCCAAGTCCCCCCTATTTTAGCGACCGGGGCGCGATCGCCCATGGCCCCGTTCCCCCCGATCTCCAACGGGAATGCTTCAGCCTACGGGTTCTGCATCCAGCCCTGGAGGGTGGAGACGACCTCATCTAGGGCAATCTCCTGGGAGTCTTTGGTGGCGCGGCGGACGACTTCCACCTTGCCTTGCTTGAGCGATCGCCCCGTCACAATTCGGAAGGGAATGCCAATCAGGTCCGCATCCTTAAATTTCACCCCAGCCCGTTCATCGCGATCGTCCAGCAGGGTTTCGATTCCCACCGCGTTCAAGTCGGTGTAGAGCTGCTCTGCCGCAGCCACCTGGGCCGCATCCCCAATATTGGGAATGACCACAATGGCGTGGTAGGGGGCGATCGCCACGGGCCAGATAATCCCGTCTTTGTCGTAGGACTGCTCCACCGCCGCCTGGGCAAGGCGCGACACCCCCACCCCATAGCAGCCCATCACCAGGGGCATGTCTTCCCCCGCCTCGTTGGTGTAGGTGGCCCCCAAGGCAGCGGAATATTTGGTGCCCAATTGGAAAATGTGGCCGATTTCAATGCCCCGCGCCGTTTGTAGGGTTTGGCTGGGATCATGGATGGCGCGATCGCCCGCCTGAGCCGTCCGCACATCCACCATCAGCTTGGGTTTGGGGAAGTCTTGATCCCAATTGCCGCCAACGGTGTGGTAGCCCGATTCATTGGAGCCCGTGACGAAATTCGTCAAGGTCGCTGCCGTCTGATCCAACAGCCGCAGAAACTTGGGTTCCACGTCCTTCAACCCCGATTGGATGTAGTCATCCACCAGGTTGGGGGCCATGTAGCCCAGGGGAAGGGGCTGCGCCGCCCACTGGGCCTGGGCCGCTTCATCAGGCACCGTTAGGGCTAGCACAGCGGTGGCCCCGTACTGGGGAGCCCGTTTCACCAACTCGTTTTGCAACTTCACATCGTTGACATCCTGATCGCCCCGAATGCTGATCAGCACCAGCACGGTTTTACCGTTGTCGTAGGTAGCCTGGTACAGAACGTTTTTGACAATCTGGGTAGAGGAGCACTGGAGAAACTGAGCCAGGGTGTCAATGGTGGGGGTGTTGGGGGTTGCCAACTTTTCATAGGCGG
>JAQCHG010000320.1 GCA_027619675.1 Cyanobacteriota bacterium | reverse complement strand
CACCGGGCCAGTGCAATTGACCTGGGGGGATCTGCGCATGGGGCGCATTCTCCGCGCCATCCGCCATCCCGACTATGGCCGCATCTTTTTGCTGACCTTTCTTAGCGGCTTCACCTTCACCATTTTTACCTTTGCCTTCCAGCCCTTTTTTCTCAATGTGTTGGGGCAAGATGCCCGCAGTTTGGCCCTAATGTTTGCCGCCTTCGGCATCATTGGCTTCGCCGCTCAGGTATTTGGGCTGGATCCCCTGCGGAAGCGCTTTCCCCTCGTCCAAATCTTGGCGTTTATGCTGGCGGCGCGGGGGATCTTGTTTTTGCTGATCCCCACCTTTCCCACCCTAGCGGCCTTTGCGGTGATCACCGTGGTGTTTAGTGCCGTCAATTCCTTTCCCCTGCCATTGATTGAGTCCCTGCTGTCCATGCGCACCCCCGCCCAGGAACAGGGCCAGCAGTTGGGCACCAATGCCGCCTTTTTGAGCTTGTCTAATGCGGTGGGGCCAGCGATCGCGGGGTTGCTGGTGAGTTTTGGCTACCGTTTTCCGTTTTGGGTCACGGGGGCGTTGACCTTAGGGGTGGCAGCCTTTGCCCTGACCTTAACCGCGCCGCCCCAGTCGGCATCGGGGGCGAGACCGAGGGGGTAGATAGCGGTGGCAAAGGGAGCAGGGGGCAGCGCTCTGTTTTTTTCTCAAGAAGATGTCTCCTGAGCCTGAAGAGCAATGACATCATAGAAGCAGCCACATGACCCCGCGATCGCGGCGGTTTCCTCCCTTGGGTCTGTCCTCTAGCAGGGGCTGATCCGCACCCTCCCCTGTCTCCCTCAGGAACTGACCTGATGGCAGGTGGGTGGGGTTGAATAACGAAGGTGATGGAGGGAACGGTCCTCGCGTGGTACTTGTGCCACTAACCACCAGGGGCATTCTCTGCTGATGCGTTTACCTGCTGAATTTTTCATGTCGAGTGCCCATCGTCCCACTGCTGTTCCCTCAGAATCCACCCCTGGCCCCCTAGGGAGCGCTCCCCAGGCCTCAGATGATTTGTTCCGCGCCTATGTGGAAGCTGCTTCCGATATCGTCTACACCGTGGACTTGCAGGGAAATTTCACCTTTGTTAACTCCTATGGCCTGCGGTTAGTGGGGGCTGGGGAGGCCGACATTATTGGCCAGCCCTACCTCAAGATTGTGGCCCCGGAATACCATGCCCCCACCCTGCGGGCCTTTGAGAACTTGCTGAAAACTGGGGAACTGCGGGACTACGAATTTGTGGTGCTGACCCAGCAGGGCGATCGCATCTTTTTAGAGGTGAATGGGCGGCTGCTGGTGCAGGATGGTGAACTGGTGGGGGCCTTGGGCATTGGTCGCGACGTGACCGAGCGCAAGCGGTTCGAAGCCCAGCTCAAAATGTTTTCTAAGGCCCTAGATTCTGCCCATGACAGTGCCGTCATTGCCGATCTGAAGGGCAAGCTGCTCTACGCCAATTTGGCGACGGAGCGCATCTTTGGCTATCCCCTAGCCACCGTGGAGGCCAGTTGCGTGGATGTGTTCTTTCCGGGGGTGGGTCAGGCGGAATGGCTGCTTCAGCACGCCACCGGGGCTGGGTGGAGTGGGCAGGTGGTGTGTCAACGGCAGGATGGCCATTCCTTTCCGGCCCTGGTGTCCGTCAGCCCCGTCTGCGAAGAGGATGGCACCCCCACCGCCATTTCCATTATCTTCCGGGACATCACCCAACTGGAGCAATTCAAAGCAGAATTGGCCTCTAAAAACCTGGAGCTTGAGCGGGCCAATCGGCTCAAGACTGAGTTCCTCGCCAACATGTCCCACGAACTGCGCACCCCCATGACCTCCATCCTGGGGTTTTCTTCCCTCCTAGAGCAGCAGGTCTATGGGGAACTGAATGAGCGTCAGGCCCTCTATGTGGGTCAAATTCACCAAAGCGGGGAGCACCTGCTGACCCTGATTAATGAGGTGTTGGATCTCTCCAAGATTGAAGCGGGGCAGATGAATTTGCACCTCACCCCCATCGCCGTGGATGCCCTCTGCCAGGATGCCCTGACCATGGTGGGTGCCCAGGCCAGCACCAAGCAGTTGATGATCCATCGCACCGTTCAGGCAGGGTTGCCCCCCTTGGTGGCCGATGAGGTGCGGGTACGGCAAATGCTGCTGAATTTGCTGTCCAATGCCATCAAGTTTTCCCAGGAAGGGGGCGAGGTGGGGCTAGAGGCCCGACGGGAGGGCGATCGCATCCTCCTGACCGTCTGGGATCACGGAGTTGGCATTCCCCGTGAGCAGCAATCCCTACTGTTCCAGCCCTTTCAACAATTGGACAGTTCCCTGGCGCGTCAGTATGAGGGCACGGGGCTGGGGCTGGCCCTGACCCAGCGTCTCGCCCGCCTCCATGGGGGCAATATCACCCTGGTGTCTGATGCGGGCCAAGGGGCGCGGTTCACCATTGACCTGCCCCTCGACTGCCGCGACAGTCCCCTCGCTGCGCCCAAGCTGCCAGACCCTGTAGATGCGCCGCCAGCGGCTGAAATGCTCGCAGAGGGGGGGCTGATCCCGCTGCCGGGGCATTCCTCAGGTCAGGTTTTATTGGTGGAAGACCACCCCGTCAATGCCATGCTGCTGGAGCATATGCTGACCTACTGGGGCTATGAAACCATCCACGTGTCCAACGGGCAGTCGGCCCTCGACTGGCTCAACCACCATCGCCCCACCCTGGTGCTGATGGACGTACACCTACCGGGGATGGATGGCCTCGAACTCACCCGCCAGATTCGTAACCAGCCGGAGTGGGCGGATATTCCCATCGTGGCCACGACGGCCTTGGCCCGCCGCCGCGATCGCGATCGCTGCATCGAAGCGGGGATGCAGGATTACCTGAGCAAGCCCATCAACTCCGCTGAATTGGTGTCTGTGCTGGCCAAATACACCTGGGGCAATCCCGACTGATCCCCACTCACCCCTAAGGACCGCCATCAAGGACCGTCAGAATCTTGGGTGCGAGAGGGTGACAGTCCCTAGTACCGTGCAGCGTCAATTCCCAGACCTTTCCTGGGGGTGGGGAACACAGGAGCCAGGGATCTAGAAAGATCGGGTCACTGATACCACAGCGTACTAGCCAAGTGACCGGAGCGGGCGCGGTGATCCTCCCAGGAAGCAGTATTCACCCTGCCTGGAGGACGCGCCCTAGGACACCGGGAAGCGGCGCACCTGGAAGGACCGCCCCACCACCAGTTCATAGGGGATGCCCAGGGCCTGATCAAACATAGCTTCCACCTGCGCTAGGTCTGATTCTGGGATGGCCTGCCATTCTTCCCGGCTGCGCCAGCGAATCATCAACACTACCCGTTCGGCATCCTCCGCATCCAGCCAGGTTTCTTTGCTGATGAACCCTGGATACCGTTGCAGGGCCGGGGTCCAAATGTCATCATCCACCTGCACGTAGCGCTCCCGTTGGTCCGCCGCCACGCGAAATTCCAGCCATTCAACTACCACAGGGTTGCTTACCTCCGGTCAACATGGTCACAGCCCGCTGCTGCCCTGACACATCCTAGCCGTGGAGAGCGCAGTCTTATCTTCAAGGAGGACTTATGCAGAATGCTCCCGAATCCTCGGTGTGCCCTTGAGATAAGGGGCTGAAGCCCCTTTGTTCGTCGGTGTGACCGCGCGTAGGTCCTGTTCAGCACAATCCCCACAGCGAAGGTGTTGTCAATTCTGGTGGGTTGGGTAATACCGATTTCCTGGGCTACGGTTACCCATGCTGCATCGGGCGCAAACCCATAGCCCTAGTTGAGCTTGGCGCGAATAACCCTACCTTCTGGCTCCCTATCTCCCATGCTCC
>JAQCHG010000319.1 GCA_027619675.1 Cyanobacteriota bacterium | reverse complement strand
ATTGCCGTTGGCGATCGCATCCACCGGTTCCAGGGCAATGGCGTAGTCGTAGGTTTCTTGGGTGTAGCTGTTGGTGATTTGCAGGGCAAGGTCATTCCCCGTCAGTTGCCCTTGGAAGCAATCGAAGGATGAGAAGGGCATGTAGATAGCCCCCACCACGCGCTCCCCTTGGGCCTCAAAGACCAAATAGCCCGAACCCAGGGTGTCAGGCTCTGGGGCTTGTCCATAGAAATACACCCCATCGCCAATCAGGGGGGCAGCTTCGGCCTCTGCGGTGAGGGGCTCTGCCTGCACCGAGGCCAGGGGAACGATCGCCCCGGGGGGGGGGATCCCCAGGAGGCCCATCAGCGCCAGCCCTAGGGACCGTCGCCATCGCTGCTCAAGATCAGCCACAACCTGTTGACCACCGGCTGCAAGGGCAACCATGGGCGTAGATAGTGGGCTGAATCTGTTCATGACGACCTCCCTGGGTTTTGAATTTCTGTATATATAGATTGGAAATACGAATAGCTCGCACCTCCAATGTAGTGGACCCAACATTCCGTTTAATGGGCAAATCCACGGCTTTAACATCTCTTCGCAGAAAATGGCCGCGCTGGGATGATGGGCGTTGTGGGGGGCTAACGGGGGCGATCGCCTCTGCCGTGAGCTTGGGGCGTGAGCCTGGGGATCGCATCAGCTGGGATGGGCTTGCAGGGCGATCGCCCTCCCCCACTGTTCTTATCAATACCGCAGCCGCCCCAGGCCCTTGGGGGCTAGGGTGACAGCTTCAGAATTGCCCTACCCCTGGGATGACCGTAGCGACTCCAAGGTTGGGCACAGATACGCAAACCTTATCCATGGATTCCCCCTCACCCTCTGCCCCTACTCACAACTCGTAAGACTGTGCCGATCCCACCGTCTGATAGACTTGGAGACTGAGACTGGATAGGTAAAACCTACGAAAACTCGGCAGTTTTGGAGGATATAGGCCGTGGAAAGCACCCTAGGTTTAGAGATTATTGAAGTGGTCGAGCAGGCGGCGATCGCCTCCGCCCGCTGGATGGGGAAAGGTGACAAAAACACGGCAGATGAAGTGGCCGTGGAAGCGATGCGGGAACGGATGAACCGGATCCACATGCGGGGCCGCATCGTGATTGGAGAAGGGGAGCGGGATGATGCCCCCATGCTCTACATCGGTGAAGAGGTGGGCATCTGCACCCAACCCAACGCCAAGGATTATTGCAATCCCGACGAACTACTGGAAATCGACATCGCCGTGGACCCCTGTGAAGGGACCAACCTCTGCGCCTACGGTCAGCCTGGTTCCATGGCGGTGTTGGCCATTTCCGAGAAGGGCGGTTTATTCCACGCCCCCGACTTCTACATGAAGAAACTGGCCGCCCCCGCTGCGGCCAAGGGCAAGGTGGACATTCGCAAGTCCGCCACCGAAAACCTCAAGATCCTGTCGGAGTGTCTGGATCGCGCCATTGATGAACTGGTGGTGGTGGTGATGAAGCGCGATCGCCACACCGAGTTGATCACCGAAATTCGCGAAGCGGGGGCACGGGTGCGCCTGATTAGCGACGGGGACGTGTCTGCTGCCATCTCCTGTGGCTTTGCTGGCACCAACACCCACGCCCTGATGGGCATCGGGGCCGCACCGGAAGGGGTGATTTCCGCCGCTGCTATGCGCTGCCTGGGGGGGCACTTCCAGGGTCAGTTGATCTACGACCCCGAAGTGGTAAAGACCGGGCTGATCGGCGAGAGCAAGGAAAGCAACATTGCCCGCCTCAAGGAAATGGGCATCACTGACCCCGATAAGGTGTACGAAGCCGAGGAACTGGCTTCTGGCCAAACCGTGCTGTTCGCCGCCTGTGGCATCACCTCCGGCACCCTGATGCAAGGGGTGCGCTTCTTCCATGGTGGTGCCCGCACCCAGAGCCTGGTGATCTCTTCCCAGTCTCAGACCGCCCGCTTTGTGGACACCATCCACATGCCCGAAAAACCCAAGACCATCCAACTGCACTAGGGCGCACCCTAGGGCCTATTCCCCCCGTCGGCTTGACCTTGGCTCGGGTCGCTGGGGGGAATATCACTGTCGAGTGAATTCCCCCGCTGGGGGTGGAGCGATCGCGGGCAATGGCCTGTGGTGCCTAGGCTTCACCCCCTTTTTGTTTGATGGACTTTTGTTGAGTTTCCTTGAGCCCCGCTAGCGTTGTTATTTACCTTCAGAAATGCTGGTGGAAGGAAAACGGATGCCCTGAAATCTTTTGAGGGTTGGGCCATTTCCCTTATCCCCGCTTTTTTATTCGCTGCATAACAAATTGTTTGTTGGGAGGACGTATGAATATTGCTGTGGTGGGTCTTAGCCATAAAACGGCTCCGGTGGAAGTCCGGGAAAAGCTCAGCATTCCCACGCCCCAGACCGCCGAGGCGATCGCCCAACTGACCAGCTACCCTCACATCGAGGAAGTGGCCATCCTCAGCACCTGCAACCGCCTCGAAATTCTCATCGTCACCCAGCAAACCGAGCAGGGCGTCCTCGAAGTCACCCAGTTTCTATCGGAATATGGCAAGGTGCCCCTCCACGACCTACGGGAGCATCTGTTCATCCTGCTGCACCAGGACGCGGTCATGCACCTGATGCGTGTGTCTGCGGGCCTCGACAGCCTCGTCCTAGGGGAAGGGCAAATTCTCTCCCAGGTGAAGCACGCCCACAAGCTGGGGCAGCAGCACAAGGGGGTGAGTCGTATCCTCAACCAATTGCTGAAGCAGGCGATCTCGGCGGGCAAGCGGGTCCGCACCGAAACCAGCATCGGCACCGGGGCGGTGTCCATCAGCTCAGCGGCAGCGGAACTGGCCAAGCTGAAGGTGCCCAACCTGGAAGCCTGCCGCATTAGCATCCTGGGGGCGGGCAAGATGGCGCGGCTGCTGGTGCAGCATTTGCTCTCCAAAGATTCCTGCCAGATCACCATCCTCAACCGCACCATCCAGCGGGCCGATGAGTTGGCGGCCCAGTTCAATGGGGCAGGCATTCAGACGGGCACCCTAGACACCATGCTGGAGACGGTGTGCAACTCCGATGTGGTGTTCACCTGCACCTCCGCCACGGAGCCGATTTTGGACCGGGCCAAGCTGGAGCCGATGCTCAACCCTAGCCAACCCCTGATGCTGTTCGACATTTCGGTGCCCCGCAATGTCCACCGGGATGTGAATGACCTGGACCACGTCCACGCCTTTAATGTGGATGACCTGAAGGCGGTGGTGGCCCAAAACCAAGAGAGCCGTCGGCGCATGGCCATGGAGGCGGAGGCCCTGCTGGAGGAGGAGGTGGAAGCGTTCCTCGACTGGTGGCGATCGCTGGATACGGTTTTCACCATCAGCAGTCTGCGGCAAAAGGTGGAGATGATCCGCAAGCAGGAGCTAGAGAAGGCCCTGTCGCGCATGGGCAATGAGTTTGCAGGCAAAAACCAAGAGGTGGTGGAGGCCCTGACCCGTGGCATTGTCAACAAGATCCTCCATGACCCTATGGTGCAACTGCGGGCACAGCGGGACATCGAAGCCCGCAAGCAGGCCATGCACACCCTGCACACGCTGTTTGACCTAGAGCCCCTGCCCAACGAGAAGTTCGGTTAACGCGGGTGCCTAGAACGGGTCTGGAGGCTTAGGCGATCGCGTTATGGGCGCGATCGCCCAAACCCTGATGGAGCATGCTTCAATCCCTTGCTACGATGGGGCCACCCATGGGGAAGCTGGACTATGGCCCTAATCACTCCTGAGCAAATGGCGGCCTATCGAGCTACGGCCCGCCAGCGCCGCCAGCAAAAAGTCGATCGCCTGCAAGCGCGATACCGTCGGGG
>JAQCHG010000318.1 GCA_027619675.1 Cyanobacteriota bacterium | reverse complement strand
AGCCGCCGCCAGGTCACGGGTACGGCTGGCCAAGTAGGCCACCAGGCGACCATAGGCATTGCGGGCGGCCATTTCCGCCGCTCGGCGGGCATCCATGGCGGCTTACCCTTGGGGGGCCGTCTGCTGCCAGGCGGGCAGTGCATCGATGCGGTCATACCAGGCCCGAATGTGGCCATAGTCCGCTAGGGGAAACTGCCCCGGCACCGCATAGGTGAGGTCACTAGCCACGGAAAAATCCGCCAGGGTGAGGCGATCGCCCACCAAATAGGGGTGGTCCGCCAGGTGTTGGTTCAGCACCTGCGCCTCTTTATGGAAGCGCTCTGTTGCCTGGGCCACGATCGCCGGATCCGGTGCCCCCAGTTGCAACACCTGCTTCACCACCCGCTCAAACTGCAAGGGCTGGCAGGCGGAATACCAGTGGGCCAATTGCCAACTTTGCCAGCGCACAATATCAGCGCGGCTGCGGGCATCCGCTGGCCACAGGTCATTGGGGTGCTGACTGGCTAGGTACTGCATGATGGCGGTGGATTCCCACAGCACAAACTCCCCGTCTTGCAGAATGGGGGTGCGGCCCGTTGGGTTGAGTTGCCGCAGGGCGGGGGTATGTTGTTCCCCTTCGAGCAGATTCACCCAAACCAGGTCTAACTCAAGGCCCAGGTGTAGAGCCACAGCATGGACCTTGCGGGTATTGGGAGACGCGGGAAAGTAATAGAGTTTCATGGTGAATCAGCCTCTCCTAGGCCATGGGTAGTAAGGGACGGACTTCAACGGCGCAGAGACTGGCGGCGGGGCAGCGGGCGGCCCAATCCAAAGCCGCATCTAGATCCGCCACATCAATGATGAACAAGCCCCCAAGCTGTTCCTTGGTGTCGGCATAGGGACCGTCTTGAACCTGGCGCTTGTCCCCCTGGAGGCGCACTGTGGTGGCGGTGTGGCTGGGGTGTAGGGCCGCCCCCCCAGCGGCCACCCCCGCCGCCGCTAGGGCCTGGGAGTAGGCATTATAGGCGGCCATGTGGGTGGGGCGATCGCGAAAATCCTGCTCCGTCTCGTAAACCAGAATGGCGTATTGCATCGATATAACCTCAGGTCTCCATCGGTGGACGATATGTGAGCCACCCCCCGCCCAATCGGCACGGGGTTGGCGTTCATTACCTTGACGAACGACCCCAGCGGATTTCGACAGGGGCGCACAAAAATCACCGCCCATGATGACGGGGTTAGGACTGACCGCGCCCGCCTCTATCATGTGGCTAGGGGCTGTAGCCGTTTTGAAACAAGGGTTCTGGCGCTAATGTGGCAGCCCCTAGCGTAGACCCTTAAACCAGACAGGAGAGGCCGATGAAACGGCGCGATCTGGACTACGTGGTGATTACCCTGCTGGTGGGTAGCAGCATTTATGTGTTCTTGACTGGTCTTGTGGCGGACACCATGGGGCTGCATCACTTCGGCTTTCACAGTCAAGTGGGGTATTTGTGGATGGCCCTAGCGGTCATGCACCTAATCCAAACTTGGGTCCGGGTGAAAGCCTTTGTCCGCCATCGATTTCGCCCCGCCCAACCTGCCCATCGTGCCGCCGTTGAGGCATCCCCCCCGGCTCCCCCGGCGAGTCCCAACACCCCTACCCCTGCTGCCGCCGCCAGTCTCGCCTCCCAGCGCTCTAGCAAACGACGCTATGTCCTGCTGGCGCTGCTGGCGATCGCGACCGGCATTGGGTTCGATCGCCTGGTGACCCCAAACCCAACCATCACCGTAGCTGACGTTAACAACGATGTGGGGTTGCTCTACCACAAATGGAGTCAACCGGGCTACGGGGAAGCGATCGCCACCCTGCTCAACTGGGGGCAGCAACCCGCCCTCTACAAGACCTATCCCGATGTTCCCCAGATTGACCTACCCGCCCCCAACCTAGCCGCAGTGACGACCCCAGACTTGGCGACGACGATGTTGCAGCGGCGATCGCGCCGCAACTACACCCCCCACACCGCCATGCCCCTGGATCAGCTCTCCCAACTGCTCCATTTGGCCCACGGCATCACCTGGGATCAACGCGACTTCCGCACCGTGCCCTCCTCTGGAGCCCTCTATCCCTTAGAAATCTACGCTGTGGTGCATCGGGTCGAGGGCTTGGCACCCGGACTCTACCACCACGCCATCCAGCACCACCAACTAGAGCAGATTAAGACCGGAGACCTGCGACAACCCCTCATTCAGGCGGGTCTGCATCAAGAGTTTTTGGGGGAAGCCCAGGTGTGTTTTGTGGTGACGGGCCTCTTTCAACGCACCCGTTGGAAATATCACGAACGCACCTACCGCTATGTGCTGATGGAGGCAGGGCATCTAGGACAGAACCTTTATCTGGCCGCCACGGCCCTTAACCTCAATGTCTGTGGTGTTGGGGCATTTTTTGACGATGCCCTCAATCAACTACTGGCCATCGATGGCGAAACAGAGGCAGCGCTTTACCTAGTAACCGTTGGGGAAAGCGGGTAGGGAGCCATGGTAAGCCTCTACGGGGAGTAGAGCTCGGTAATGGTGCGAGTCCCCTCCACTGGGTCGGTAGTGGTTTCTTCGACCAAACGGTACAGATTGTCGTAGCGGCACTCGACTCGGCGACCTGTGTTGTCTTCCACGGAGGTTTTATTGCCCACCGCATCGTAGTCGCAGAGGGTGGTGCCGCGATCGTCGATGCTGGCTTTAACGCGACCATCCTGGGTGTATTCGGTTTGGATGTGGTCATTGTCGCTGAGGTAGGCAAGAGGTGCGTCGGGGTAGATAATCTCGGTCCAATCGATGGTGGCGAGGCTGGCACCGGGGGCAATGGCAGTGAGGAATTGGTCTAGGGTTTCACCTGCATCGGGGTGGATGGTTTCGATCAGGCGATCGACGGCGTCGTAGACGAAGTGGGTGACGCGGTCCAACTGGTCGATGCTGGCGCGGAGGTTGCCGCCGCGATCGTAGAGGTCGATGGCGCGGGGATTATTGGCAGAGAATAGCTTGACGTGTTGCGCAAAACCGATGGGAAATACCGGGCACCTGTATTCGAACAACTTTGATCACCATGATAAAAATGTTGAATTTGTATCCGGAGTGGGATGACTGCAAGCAGAGACAACAAAACAATATTTTTAATCAATATTTTCAAAATCCCAAAAACCGAAAACCCACCTAGCTTAAAGAGATAATCGTAACCCAATCCTAAAACTAATACGATTAACCAACACAGAAGCAGCAGGTATTCATGTAGGCCAGAATGCCCTCCTATATGCAAAAGTTCACAGGATTGAATTCCTGTTGTGTATTGAAAAATTCCAGTTATGAGCAGAAGCCCTGAGATAAGAAAAAGATAGAAATTACTTATAGAAATAATTCCTTTATTTCGAGAGGAATTATCTTCTGAAGTTAACTGGAGCATAGCAGCTGCCAATGCAAATAAAGATGAAATAAACCAAACACGACTAACGTCGTCAAGGACATATGAAATCGTTATGCACAACAAAAAGGTAAAAAAGGATATTAGATGCTGGACAGGTGTTTTTATTTGACTCATGCTTCAAACATTGCTCTCAATCAACCCAAGCTAAAACTTAATCAAACCTATTACAACCAATCACTCCCATCAAATCCTGTCTCTATTAGGGGGCTTATTTTCAGAGTTCAACCCTGCTGAAATATTCTCGACAGAATTAAAGATGACAAACAACTTATTTCCCAAGTTGGTAGGGTGGGCACTGCCCACCACATTAATTATTGAAAATAGTTCAGCTAGTCTCAGAGCAGTCACACTGCATTCAGGTTCTGGAAGACCACTAAGCCCCTGAATTGCCTTGCCTTGCTCAGTGGCCAAATCCGCTA
>JAQCHG010000317.1 GCA_027619675.1 Cyanobacteriota bacterium | reverse complement strand
ACATTTTTCGCCAGCAGCTTGGCGACACTCATCCTAGCGTCGCCACCAGTCTCAACGGCTTGGCGGCGCTCTATCGAGACCAGGGACGTTATGGAGAGGCGGAAATACTCCATTTAGAAGCTCTAGGCATTCGTCGCCAGCAGCTTGGTGAGGCCCATCCTAGCGTTGCCAGCAGTCTCAACAACTTGGCAGGGCTCTACAAAGACCAAGGCCGCTACGGCGAGGCCGAACCCCTCTATCTGGAAGCTCTAGCTATTGTTCGTCAGCAGCTTGGCAACACCCATCCCAACGTCGCCACTGGCCTCAACAACTTGGCAGGAGTCTACTGGGCTCAAAGCCGCTATGGAGAGGCTGAAATACTCCATCTAGAAGCCCTAGACATTCGTCGCCAGCAGCTCAGCGACACCCATCCTAGCGTCGCTACTAGCCTCAACAACTTGGCAGGAGTCTACCGGGCTCAAGGCCGCTACAGTGAGGCTGAATCCCTCTATCTAGAAGCTCTAAACATTCGTCGCCAGCAGTTTGATAACAAGCATCCTTCCGTCGCCACTAACCTCAACAACTTGGCACTGCTTTATCAAAGCCGGGGCCGCTATGGAGAGGCTGAAATACTCCATCTAGAAGCCCTAGGTATTCGTCGCCAGCAGCTCGGCAACACCCATCCTGATGTCGCTACTACCCTTGGTAATCTGGCAGCGCTTTACTGGACTCAAGGCAATGGGACAGAAGCTGTCACTACCCAGCAAACCAGCCTAGCCATTGAGGAATTTAACTTAGCCCTGAATCTGGCCACTCTTGCCGAAGCCCAGCGTCAGGACTATGCCGCCACCCTCAAGGGTAGCACCGACATAACCCTGTCGCTGCATCTTAAGGGGGTGGCTGAGTCGCCTGAGGCGGCGGCGATGGCGCTGACTACGCTGCTGCGTCGCAAGGGCCGCATCCTGGAGGCAGGCGTCGATAGCCTGCAACGGCTGCGGCAAAACCTCAGCCCTGCCGATCAACAACTGCTAGATGACCTAACCGCAATGCGGCAGCAGTTGGCAGCGCTGACCTTCAACCCGCCACCCAATCTCGACCGAGCAGTGGTGGAGCGACTGGAAACAGAAATCAATCAACTGGAAGCGGAGTTGGCCCGCCGCAGTGCAGTCTTTCGGGTAGAGGCACTGCCCGTAGATATCGCCGCCGTGCAGGCCGATATCCCCAGCAACGGCGTACTGGTTGAGTACGTGCGCTATCGGCCCTTCGACCCCACGCCGGTGCAGAATCCCTGGGGCGATGAGCGCTATGCGGTCTATCTGCTGTTCCCCGATGGCCGCATTGAGGCGGTGGATTTAGGCCCCGCCGCTGACATTGATGGGGCGGTGGGTGACTTTATCCAGCTATTGCAGAATCGCAGTGCCACCCTACGGGCCGGGGCGCGACCCGAGCGCCTGGTGGCCGATGTGCAGGCCATCACCGGGCAAATGCAAGCGTTCATCCTCGACCCGATCGCCCCCTACCTCAGCGATCGCGATCACCTACTGATTGCCCCCGACGGACAACTTAACCTGATCCCCTTCGAGGCGTTGCAGTCCGAGGCCGGGGGGTCATTTCTGGTAGAGCAGCATCAGATCAGCTATCTCAGCAGTGGGCGAGATTTGCTCAAGTTTGACCTCAACACCCCCAGCCAGCAGCCAGCGATGGTACTGGCGGATCCCAACTATGAGCAGGCATCCGGTCCCCCTCGCCCAGGCTTGGGAGAGGGGCTAGGGGTGAGGACCAGCCAGCAACGGTCAAGTGAGTTGAGTCAACTTCAAGTCGGTCCCCTGCCCGGTACCGCCGCCGAAGCGGAAGCGATCGCCCCGCTGCTACCCAATGCCACGATCTTGACCCAGGCAGAGGCCACCGAGAATGTGCTGAAGCAGGTGCAGGCTCCCGAGATTTTGCACCTGGCCACCCACGGCTTCTTCTTGACAGATGTACAGCGCCCTGAACCCACAGGCCGGGGGTTGGGCCTTGTGGCGGTAGATGGTCCTGGCATCCCAGTATCTCCAGCAGGGGCAACGGTGGAGAATCCCCTGCTGCGCTCCGGCCTAGCCTTGGCAGGGTTTAACCGCCGTACCAGCGGCAGCGAAGATGGGGTGCTAACGGCCCTAGAGGTGGCGGGCTTGGACCTGCTGGGGACAAGGTTGGTAGTGCTGTCAGCCTGCGATACGGGGCTGGGGGATATAACCAATGGCGAGGGGGTTTACGGGTTGCGGCGGGCCTTTGCCCTGGCGGGGGCAGAGTCGCAGTTGCTCAGCCTCTGGCAGGTGGATGACTTTGGCACCCAAAGCTTGATGGCGCGGTATTACGAGAATCTGACGGCGGGCATGGGACGTAGCGAAGCCCTGCGACAGGTGCAGTTGGCCATGATTGCGGCGAACGATCGCTATAGCCACCCCTTTTATTGGGCTGCATTTGTGCTGACGGGGGATTGGCGATCGCTCGAAGACTGAATCAGCCCATCAAAACTGGATGTTGTCCAAGCTTTGACCGGGGGGCAAGTCCACAAACACGCGATCGCCCACCGCTACCCCCTCCAGAATTTGAATCTCCTCCCCCACCTGGGAACCCAGGGTGACGGGTCGGAAACGGACTCGGCCATCTTCATCGGGGACCAGCACCCCAGTGCGGCCCTCCTGGGTAACCACCGCCACCGTCGGCACCACTAGGGCATCGGACAGTTGCTCACCGATGAAATCCACGCTCACATTCATGTTAGAGAGTAGCGTCTCCGTCCCCGTCAGCAACTCCACCCGCACTTGGAACAGGGTGACGTTTTGCCGCTCGATCGCCTCAGGGGCAATCAGCCGCACCCGACCCCGAAACTGCTGGTCGGGGAAGGCGTCGGCCTGGATTTCCACCGCCTGCCCCGGTTGAATGTCTTCAATATCGGCCTCGGGCACCTCCGCAAGAATTTCCAAGCCGCTGGCCAGGGCCACGATCGCGGTGGAGGTGGCTGAAGAGGCGTCGGATGCAGAGGTGGTGGGGGTGACGAAAGCTCCCTCCGTAGCGAATTTTTGGGTGATGACGCCGGAGAAGGGGGCGCGGATGCGGGTGTCCTCTAGCAGCACCTGAGTGGCTTCCAGTTGGGCCTGGGCCTGGGCGAGGCGGGCTTCCGCCTGGGCCACCGCCTCCGGTTCGGGGGCATTGCGCTGGTCCCTGAGGCGCTGGCGGGCTTCTTCCACCCGAGCTTGGGCTTGGTCCAGCCCCGCCTCGGCACTGCGCACCTCCCGTTCAAAGGTATCGAGGTCATTGGCGGAAATTGCCCCCTGGTTGTAAAGCTGACGGTTACGGTCCAACTGACCTCGGGCCAGGTCCAGACGGGCCTGGGCGTCCGCTTGTTGGGCGATCGCCCCATCCAGGGCAGCGGCAGATTGCCCAATCTGAGCGGGCACATTGCCCCGCCGCACTTCCGCCAATTGGGCCACCGCTTCTGCCACGGCGGCTTCGTTTTGGCGCAGTTGGGCTTCTATGTCGCGGCTGCGCATCTGGGCGATCAGTTGCCCCGCCACCACCGTGTCCCCCTGCTCCACGTAAAGCCGCTCTAGAATACCGGAACTTTTGGGACTGAGATTGACGGTCTGGATCGGTTCCACCCGTCCGCTGGCGCTGATGCGCACCGTCAACGCGGTGGATTCCACAGGGGCGGTTAGCGCCTCGACATCATAGGCGGGGCCGCCCCCCCGCTGGGCTACCACCGCGATCGCCCCAAGCCCCACCCCACTCACGATCACCGCCGCGATCGCCCAGGCCCAGGGCCGCTTAACTTTGCCGAATACTGGCACCCGCATACCTATCCTCATGTCTGTACCCGGCTGAGGCACATTTCCCACTATATC
>JAQCHG010000316.1 GCA_027619675.1 Cyanobacteriota bacterium | reverse complement strand
CCCCTCCCCCCGCCCTAGTCCCTCTACTTCGCTCTACTCACCTACCCATCCACCCACCCACCAAGAACCATGCACAAAATTCCCGTTACGGTGATCACGGGCTTTCTCGGCTCCGGCAAAACCACGCTGGTGCGGCACCTGCTGCAAAACAACCAGGGACGCCGCATTGCGGTGCTGGTCAACGAGTTTGGCGAAGTCGGCATTGATGGCGACATCCTCAAGTCTTGCCAAGTTTGCGATGACGACGACGACACGGCGAACAGCACTGCCAGCACGAACATTCTGGAAATGGCCAACGGTTGTCTCTGCTGCACCGTCCAGGAAGAGTTTTTGCCCACCATGCAGGAACTGCTGAAACGACGGGACGCCATCGACTGTATCGTGATCGAAACGTCGGGACTGGCGCTACCCAAGCCCCTGGTGCAAGCCTTTCGCTGGCCCGAGATTCGTACCGGGGCCACGGTGGATGGTGTGGTGACGGTGGTGGATGGCGATGCCCTGGCCCAGGGGCACATCGTCGGCGACCTGGAAGCGCTGGAAGCTCAGCGGCAGGCCGATGACAGCTTGGAGCATGAGACGCCGATTGAGGAACTGTTTGAAGATCAGCTCGCCTGTGCCGATCTGGTGCTGTTGACCAAGACCGATTTGATGGCTGAAGCGGAACGCGATCGCGTGCAAACCTGGCTGCAATCCCAATCCCCCGCTGGCATCAAAGTCTTGCCCTGCCACCAGGGCGAAATTCACCCCGAAGTGCTGCTCGGCTTCAACGCCGCTGTGGAGGACAACCTCGACAGCCGCCCCAGCCACCACGACCACGAAGAAGAGCACGAGCACGATGACGACATCAACTCCGTCTGCATCGAGCTAACGCAGTCCTTTGACCCCAAGGAATTGGTTGGGCGGTTACAAGCCCTGGTGCAGCAGCAAGAAATTTATCGCATCAAAGGCTTTGTCGCGGTGCCCAATAAAGCCATGCGTCTGGTGCTACAGGGCGTTGGCCAGCGGTTCGACCACTTTTACGATCGCCCCTGGCAAACCGACGAACCCCGCCGCACGCGCCTGGTGTTCATTGGCCATGGCCTTGATCAAGCCAGCATTCGACAGCGGGTGGCAGCGGCAGCGGCACCTCTGGTCATTTAACCAACCGTTTGAGATTCATGTTTTCAGGAGTTTCATCATGCAGCAAAGCCATCGACGATTACACCTGGCCGCAATGGCTGGGCTCAGCCTCTATCTAATTGTGGCTGCCGCTGCCCCCGCCCAGGCCATGCACATCATGGAGGGCTTTTTGCCTGTCGGTTGGGCGGTGTTCTGGTGGATCGTGTCGCTGCCGTTCTTTATGTGGGGCTTGCGATCGCTCACCCGCATCACCCGCGACAACCCCGAACTCAAGCTCCTCCTGGCCTTGGCGGGAGCCTTTAGCTTCGTGCTCTCCGCCCTCAAAATCCCTTCTGTGACGGGGAGCTGTTCCCACCCCACCGGAACGGGGCTGGGCGCAGTCCTCTTCGGTCCTCAGGTGATGACCGTTCTCGGCAGTCTGGTGCTGATCTTTCAGGCGGTGCTGCTGGCCCACGGTGGCTTGACCACCCTGGGGGCCAATGTGTTCTCGATGGCGATCGTTGGTCCCTGGGTTGCCTACGGCATCTATCGCGGGGTCGCCAGCAGCGGCAGACAGCGTTTTGCCGTGTTCCTGGCCGCTGCCCTCGGGGGGTTGGCAACGTACCTGGTTACGTCGATTCAACTGGCGATCGCCTTCCCCGCCGCCAGCGGTGGCATCCTTGCGGCCTTCCTCAAATTTGCTGGCATCTTCGCCCTCACCCAACTGCCCCTCTCCATTAGCGAAGGACTGCTGACGGTACTGGTGTGGAACTGGCTGCAATCCTACGCCACAGCAGAACTGAAGACGCTGAAGGTGTTGAAGGTGGGAGTTTAGAGGATAGGGAATGGGGAATGGGGGATGGGGAATGGGGGATAGGAAGTTTTTGCCCAACCTCAGCCTCTACTCTCTAATCCCTCATCCCCACTCCCTACTCCCTACTCCCTACTCCCCAGAAAATCCATGCAAACTCAACCCAAACAAGGCAACTGGCTGATCGTGTTTACCGTCGTCGCGCTGGCGGTGCTGCCCCTGATTTTCGTCCGTGGTGAATACGGCGGTGCCGATGGCGAGGCCGACGAAGCGATCGCGGAAATTCAGCCGGATTACGAACCCTGGTTTGGCGGCGTGTTTGAGCCGCCCAGTGGCGAAATTGAAAGTCTCTTGTTCGTCTCCCAAGCCGCCATTGGTGCGGGAATTATCGGCTATGTCATTGGTCTCTATCGGGGCCGCACTGAGCGACAACAGTCGGGTAAAGAGGGATGAACACTGCAACAACGCTGTCAACCCGCTGGCAGGGGGGCAGCCGATCGCTGTACGACAGTCGGCTCTGGTACTACGGTTTGCTCGCAGCGGGCAGCGTTAGCAATGTGGTGTACTACTGCACGGTGCCGCTGGTGGGCATTGGCGTGCTGGCGGGCACAACCCTGCCCCGGCGGCGAGCATTAACGGTGCTGCTGACCCTGTGGTGCGTGAATCAGTTCTTGGGCTTCACCGTGCGGGGCTATCCCTACACAGTGAGCACCTTTGCCTGGGGCGGCGTCATGCTGCTGGGGGCTGCTCTGGCGGTGTTGCTGGCCTCCCTCCGTCCAGCCTTCCACCACGCCCCACCCCGGCATGGACTGTGGTTGGCCCTGTCCCTACTGCTCGGGTTTGCCTTATATGAATGGGTGATCTGGCTGGGGGGCTTGGCTCTGGGGGGTGTCCACGGGTTCACGCTATCGGTGCTGGCAGAAATTTTGCTGGGAAATGCCCTCTGGGGCGGTGGGCTGGCGGCTGTTCACTGGGGCTGGGTGCAGGGCTGGATGCGGTTGAAGGATGCACCATCAGATTGATTCCCTGGCTTACACCAACCGTTTACGGTACCTGCCGCCGACCCACAAATTGGGGTTTGCGGCAACGCTGTTTGTTCTGGGCTATGCTGCGCCACCACTGGCTCAGGTGGCGATCGCCCTCTGGCTCGCTGTCTGGATTGTCGGCTACGCCCAGATTCCGGCCCATATCTATGCCCGATTGCTGCTATTACCCATTAGCTTCTGGCTGATGGGCGTTCCAGCCTTGCTCCTGGGCTTTGGACTGGTGCCAAATCTGGGCAGTTTTCAAGCAGATGTATGGCAAGGCTGGGTGGTTGGCCCGGTTTACATTTACCTAAGTCGTCAAGGGTGGCAGCAGGCCAGCGAGGTGCTGATGCGCGCGATCGCCCTCACCTCCTGTCTGTACTTCATGTTGCTGACGGTACCCTTTGTCGAGCTTCTGCGGGTGTTGCGGCAATTGCGATGTCCGAGCCTGATGATTGAGCTGCTGGCGCTGATGTACCGCTTTATTTTTATGCTGGCGGCAACGGCAACGGAATTGGCCACAGCCCAGCGATCGCGGGGTGGCTACCTGACCTGGCGCAGACGGTTACGCAGCCTAGGCATCATCGTTAGTCAATTGATTGTGCGGACGCTGGAAACCTACCGGGAACTGTCCCTCGGATTGCAATCGCGGGGCTTCACGGGGGAGTTGCGCGTCTGGCATCAGCGTCGCCACAAACCCAGTTGGCGCTACGGCATTGAGGCGATCGCGGGCTGTCTGGTCTTGACCCTCGTCACCGTCATGCACCATTCCCCCGACTGGCGCTGACTGAGGAGATTTCGGGTCATGAAAGTATCCGGTATGCGGTGCGTCACGTTGCGCTGATGGCACCCTACGGCAGGTGAATGCTGTCCCGAAGATCTCCTTAAGACGGGTGGGCGATGCCCACCCAGCCCTGTCAAGGGGTGTTTTTGGGCGTCAAG
>JAQCHG010000315.1 GCA_027619675.1 Cyanobacteriota bacterium | reverse complement strand
CCGCCCACTCAATCTATGGTTGACGAAACACGAGTCTGGAGCCGCCGTTGGGTGGTGCTGGGGTTGCTGGGCGTAGGGCTTACGGCCTGCGGCGGCAGTGCCTCTCAGCCCCCTGCCGCCAGCACCATCACCCCGGCGGAGTTAGCCAACCGTTTGGCGGCTGAAACCGCACCCTTGATTCTGGATGTGCGATCGCAGCGGGAATACGAACAGGGACATATTCCCGGTGCCCGTCATATTCCTCACCACGAGTTGGCCCAGCGGCTTGGGGAACTGCCCCGCGATCCGCAGCAGGAGATTGTTGTCTACTGTGAGGTAGGGGTTAGAGCCCACCGAGCCGAGCAAATTCTGACGGCAGCGGGGTTTCGAGGGGTGCGTCATTTAACTGGGGATATGCGTGCTTGGCGGCAAGGCCAGTATCCCACCGCCTTGCCGTCGTCGCCGTTGTCACCACCGCCTTGAGGATGCCGTTAATCCGTGATGGGCAGTCAACCCAACCCCTGGGATCACTGGGGACGAAAGCTTTAGGTTGACCAGACGCTAATTTGTTACTGCGGGACCCTATATTTCCAACGAAATCCAGGGTTTCATCGTATGCTGGTGCATTATGCCAACCGTATCCCTAGACGCACTATTTCAAGGACTTTTAGGGGCCTCCAGTCTGTTGATTGGTGCGCTGCTGGGAATTTGTTGGCAACCGGGGCGGGTGTTTTCCGCCGCGATTATGGCCTTTGGCAGCGGCACCTTGCTGTCGGCGATCGCCTTTGACATTGCCGAACCTGTCTACGAAGCCAGCGGCTTTTGGCCCATCCTGACGGGGTTTATGCTGGGCGGCACCCTGTTTACGGTGGTGATTAACTACATCGACGATCGCGGGGGGTTTATTCGCCACCCCTCCTCTTCCCGCCGCTTTCTGTACCACCACCGCCAGGAAGAAACCTCAGAAATCCTTGATCGCATCACCCATGTGGAGATGCTGCACAACCTCACCCCGTCCGAGGTGCAGGCGATTATTCCCCTACTCAAGCCCTTGAGTGTGGAACCCGGCGTCACCCTTTGTCAGGAGGGCGATCCCGGCAACGCCATGTTCATCATCCTCAGCGGCGAGGCAGAGATTTACAAAGGCCCCCAACTCATGGCCCTACTAGGACCAGGGGAAATGTTTGGGGAAATGGCCCTGCTAACGGGGGAAGAGCGCTCCGCCAGCGTCATTGCCCGCACCCCCATGGAGCTGTATGAGCTAGATCGGGGCGATTTTGAGGCTATGTTGACGCGATCGCCCCACCTCGCCAGTGGTCTCAGCCGCATCCTGGCCCGTCGCCTGCGGGAAACCACCCAAAGCCGCGCCCAACAGCGGGAGGAGTCGGACGAACATTGGCGGCAACGGGTCCTAGACAGCGTCGAGGTGGATTTCCCCCTGTCGGAGCAGCAGTTTCAGCAGTTGGCCAAAAGCTCCGCCCCCCTCGCGATTTTGGTGGGCACCCTGATCGACAACATTCCTGAAGCCTTGGTGATTGGCTTTAATGCGGGCATCGGCCACCTCAGCAGTTCTTTTCTCATGGCGGTGTTCATTTCCAACATCCCCGAGGCCCTATCTAGCTCCATTGGGATGAAGCAAGCGGGCACCTCCGCCCAGCGGATTTTGATTCTCTGGGGTGGGGCAGTGCTGCTCAGCGGTCTCACCGCCACGGTGGGCAGCATGTTGACCAACTACGCCAATCCGTGGATGGTGGGCACCGCCCAGTCCCTAGCGGGGGGCGCAATTCTAGCCATGCTGTCCAGCACCATGATGCCGGAAGCCTATGAGTTGGGGGGCGGCTCTGTCACCTTCTCCACCATTGCCGGCTTCTTGGTGGGATTCTGGGTGGTGACCCTGTCCCTGGGCTAGGGATGGCCCCTGGTCTGCTGGAAACGGGCTGAGGGTGCGCGATCGCCCCCTGAGGGGTGGGCATCTAGGACCGCAAGCACCGCTAAAATCCTGATTGTGCAATGGTTACAGTCCCTAGCCGGATGACAGCAGCGGGCTCAGTGAGGGTTCCCAGCCAGCGGAAGTTACAGTCCCCTAGCGCCTCGGCTCCCCCGCACCGGGAAACGGCTCACCAACTTACGCCGTCCGGTCATCGCCTTAAGCTGTCCTTTACCCAGATTCCCTGAGGCAAAATTTATAGTGAGGGTCGAGTTATGGAAACCCACCAGCACTATGGGCTATGGACGCTGGATTGCCATCAGCATTGGCCTGTTGGGCCTCACCGCCTGCGGTGGCGGACTGGACACCGCTGCCATTGAGGCCGACATCCAAGGAGACATTGAGCGCCAGGGCCACCGCCTGCAACTGAAGGCGGTGCAGTGCCCCCGCAACATTTCCCGGCAGGCGGGGGGCTACTTCCGCTGTGTGGGGGAGCTGAAGCCCGAGGGACAGTTCACCATCAACGTCACTCAAACCGATGAGCAAGGGGGGGTGACCTGGGATGTGCCGAACTCCGCCATTTTGCTCAACTTGGCAAAGGTGGAAGCCGACATCGCCGACACCCTGAGCCAAACCCTGGGTAAGCGGGCATTGGTGGACTGCGGTGACCTCTATCGCATCAACCAACCCGGTGATTTATTTGAATGCCGGGTGGTGGGGGGCGTAGAACTGGGGGCAGAACGGGTGGAAACGGTGCTGGTCAAAATCACGCCGGAGGGGGATTTGACCTGGCACGAGGTACGGGAGGCGATCGCCCCCCTCCCCGAGGGTGCATCTACCCCCGGCACCACCCCCAGCAGCGCCAGCAATGCCGGGAACGTCAGCAATGCCGGGAATAGTTCTGCCGCCTCCACCGACCCGGTAGAGGCGGCCCCCCGAGGCAGCGCTGGCAGCCGCAAAGATGAATTCAAGCCGCCACCAGGGGGCGAAGATTAAGGGGCACCGGGGGCGGCGGGGTTCGTCATTAACCTGTACTTAATGGCAAACTGGCACTGCCTTAATCTGGGCTGGGGAAGAGGTTCGCTATGCTGGCGAGCAGGGGATTGGGAAGGCTACAGGGACGGTCCGCTATCCCATGGGGCAAGGACATAAAGGGGCTGAGGTTAGGATGACAACGGTTTATGACTTTTTGGCAAAGGGCGGCCCGGTTATGGTGCCGATTTTGGGCTGCTCGGTGCTGACCATTTCCACCGCCTTTGAACGTACTTGGTTTTGGCTGCGGTTGCTCCAGCGGGAGGGGCAAATCGTTAACGAGGTGCTGGATGCGGCTCGCCGGGATTTAACCGAAGCCGCCGCTATCGCCAGCCAAGCCCGTGATTTGCCCATCGGTCGCTTTCTGCTGGCACCCCTGCGGCTCCGCAACCCTTCCCCTGAAACCTTCCGCCTGGCCCTGGAAAATGCTGGGGATAAGGAATTTGTGCGAATGCGCCGGGGGGACAAAATTCTCGAAACAGTGGTGGCGGTAGCGCCGCTGCTGGGGCTTTTGGGTACCGTGACCGGGCTAATTGCCACCTTTGAGAACCTCAACATTGGCGGCGGTGGTGGGGCCGATCAGGCCACCCAAGCGGCGGCGGGGATTGGGGAAGCCCTGATCACCACGGCGGCGGGGATGGTGGTGGCGATTCTGGCGCTGCTGGTGTTTCGCATTATGGTCAGCCTCCAGGGCCAGCAGATGGATTATTTTTCTGAAGCGGGCAATGAGTTGGAGTTGATTTATCGCCAATATTGGTACGAACCGGCCTTGATGGCAGATGCGATGCTGGAAGATCGGCCTAAAGGAAACATCCCCCCTGCCCCGAGCCCGAAGCCGGAGGCCCTAGCGGGCGATCGCTACCCCTAAGTCGCTGGGCTGATTCAACGGTAGGACGGGCTCGCGATAGCGTAACCCATCGGGTGTTGGGTTTCGTTCCTCAACCGCAACCTACG
>JAQCHG010000314.1 GCA_027619675.1 Cyanobacteriota bacterium | reverse complement strand
GGCGGCAGTAGGGAGATCTGGCCCTGCGATGGTCGGGGCGATTTGCTGATCGGGGCCGACGGGGCTTTGGATCCCAGGGCTAGAAACGTGAGAGGGGGGCAGGGTGGTTTCTGGCAGTACGGTGGCAGGCCCCCCCACTGGATGGTGAGGGTTCACCCAGCGGGCCACAGCCAATTGCTGCAAGCGGTCGAGAATGGCTTGGGCCGTGGCGGGGCGGTCAACCACGCGGGGGGCAATCATGCTGTCCAGCAGGCGGGCAAAATCATCGGCCACTTGGGGGGCGTAGGGCCGCCACTGGAAGCGATTCAAGAGGGGATCATAGACGGCGGCATCGTTGGGGGACCGACTGGTGAGCAGATAAATGATCGTCCGGCCCAGGGCATAGAAGTCTGACTGGGGCACCGCTTGGCCCTGCTCCTGTTCCGGTGGGGTGTAGCCAGCGGAACTGATTTTCGTCACGCCCCCTTGACTGCCCACCTGGGCCAGGTAGGTGTGGGTCATTTCCCGCGCTGCCCCAAAGTCCACCAGCACCAATTGACCGTTGGCCCGGATCATGACGTTGTCGGGTTTGATATCCCGGTGGAAATAGTTTTGCTGATGGATCCGCTGCAAAATATCCGTCAGTTGGGTCAACCATTGGAGGGCCTGCTGTTCGCTGATGGCATGGTTGCCCTGTTGCCGCATCCACTGGCGGAGATTGGGGCCGTCGATTTTCTCCATCACCAGGCAGTGGAGGGTTTCGGTACTGTCGGGCAGGGGGATTGTAAAATACCCGTCTTCGGCAACGTAGGGGACGCCGGGGTGACGGATGCGGCTGAGGATGATGGCCTCGTGGCGGAACAGCGCTAGCACCTTGGGGTTTTTGCTGCGATCGCGCTTCAGCACCTTGAGAATTTTGGGGACATTGCGCTCATAGGCTTCGTAAACGGTGCCAAAGCCTGTGGTGTTGCTGAGTTCGCGCATCACCCGATAGCGTCCCTGGAGCAGCAAAATACCGCCACAATGCTGGCATTGATCACTGCGATCGTTGCCAGGGTGATCCGGTTGTGGACAATCGGGGTTAATACAGAGACTCATGGAAGCAGATATCGATGGCATCCCTTGTTCTTAAGGATGTCGCACCCTTGCCCCGTTATCACGCCCCATTCACAGAATGTGTTTGGGAATTCCTCAAAACCTGCCTCAAGAGTCGATCGCCGTAGTCAGTAGCCCCTCCCATTTGGGCTCAGGGCTGGGGGTGAGAATCTCGGCCTCAAAGGGGATCACCCCCAGGTTTTCGGCCCCCAGACATTGGGCTGCCGCCTTGGATAAATCCAACACCCGTTGGCCCACGTAGGGACCGCGATCGTTAATGCGCACCACCACGGTTTTGCCGTTTAACCGATTGCGGACCTTGAGGCGGGTGCCAAAGGGTAGGGTTTTGTGGGCAGCGGTGAGGTCATATTGATTGAACCGTTCGCCATTGGCGGTTTTACGTCCGTGAAAACCGGGACCGTACCAGGAGGCGGTGCCGCTCAACTGTTCCCCGGTTGCCTGGAGCCCCTGCATGGCCATCTGTACCTGGGCTAAATCCAACGGGGCCGCATTGAGGGCCAACCGCAGGTTATTGACCCACTGCACCGCCACCGCCGCCGCCGGCAGTTCCGGATGGGTCTGCATGGTTTCATCCACCACAAACAGAATGTCGCTGTTGATGCTGACGGCAGCAAAGTCACGACCAAATAGGGGGCGGATGTCGCTGGGGTTGACGGGCTCCCCTTGCAGGCGCGATCGCAACTTCTCCACCACCCGCTGGGCTGACACTTGGCCGTTGACCTCGCCAATGTACTGGCTGTGGACCCAAATCTGAAGGCGCGGGGCGGCGGTGAGGGCAATGGGTTCCGCTCTGTAGGCCAGATCCGGCACCTCTAGGCAGGCGGCGCTAGCGGTAAGATCGGGGGCGGATCCATCCACAGCGCGATCGAGGCCGGTGGGTACCCCTGCCCAATCCTCAGCCTGGGCCGTGGGATCCACAATCCGCACCGCCGCGATCGCATCCCAACCGTGCCAATCCGCTGGGGCTGACGGTAGGGCCGATGGGTCTCCCACCAAGCCGACATCGGTGGGGACGGCACTATCCCTGGCGATGGCGGTCATCAAGGGCGGCGCGATCGCCGCCGTCAGGTGATGATGGGGAAAGACTGGCCCCTGGTGTTCTAGGGGCAGGGCCGCCATGGGGGTGACCATGGGCACCAGCCAACTTTGGGTGGAGGCGTAGCTACTAAACTGGGCTTCCGGGTCTGTCCAGGGAAGCGCCCAGCCGTAGACCTGCGCTAAGGGCAAAAACCAGTGGGCCGCGTCCCCGACCAACGGGGCGGCGGGGATCACAGGCAGTTGCCCAGAGTCCCCCATCATGTCTGGGTTGGATGTCGTTTGGTTGAGCAAAGAGGCCGCCCAAACCAGTCCCAAAAACTCCATAGCCGATTTCAAGAACAGGGATTTTAAAACAGCTTTGAATCCGTAACATCGGACACAAAGTTTCGTAGTCCCCTAGTATACCTACGAGTTTGTCGTCTTGGGGATCAGTTCCTCAGGATTCCCCCTCCCGGCATAGGTGATGATCCCGAGACCCCAGGTAACTTTCCCCACCCTATGGCAGAGTCGGCAGCACCGGATTTTTGGGGACCCGAGGCCCTAGCGGAACGATTGCGCCAGCACTTGACGGTGATCGTGGGCGATCGCAACCCCCACCTCGCCCCCGGCAAACACCGTCTGGTTCAGCAATATTTGACGGAACAGTTGGGCCAGTGGGGACCCGTAGAGCGCCATGGCTTCACCCTGCGCCAAGCCCCCTACAGCAATTGGATCCTGTCACTGCCCCCCCAAACCCCCGCCCAGGCCCAGGCGGCCCCCATTGTGGTGGGTGCCCACTACGACACCGTGCCCGGTACCCCAGGGGCCGACGACAACGCCAGCGGGGTGGCGGTGCTGCTGGAGTTGGCCCGGTATGTGGCCGCCCATCCTTTGCCTCGCCCCCTCTGGTGTGTGGCCTTTGATCTAGAGGAGTATGGCCTGTTGGGCAGCACCGCCTATGCCCAACAGTTGAAAACAGCCCGCCAACCCCTGCGGTTGATGCTGTCGTTGGAAATGCTGGGGTACCGCGATCGCAGCCCCGGTTCCCAACGCTATCCCCATCCTCTGTTGAAAGCCCTTTACCCCCACCAGGGGGACTTCATCGCCTTGGTGGGCAACCTGCGCGCCCTGCCGGACCTGATCCGCCTCCAGCCCCAGTTTCGCCAGGTGCCTGTGCCCTGTCGCTGGTTGCTCATTACCCAACGGGGGCACTGGCTGCCCCTCACCCGCCGTAGCGACCACGCCCCCTTTTGGGACCAGGGCTATCGGGCCATCATGGTGACGGATACCTCGTTTCTGCGGAATCCCCATTACCACCAGCCCAGCGATCGCCTCGACACGTTGGATCTGCCCTTTCTCACCGCTGTTTGCCAGGGGTTGCAGCGGGGGTTAGCGGTGTTGGGGTAGGGGTGTATGAGGTTCGTTAGGTTACGCTGGCGCTAATCCACCCTCAGGCTCCATGACTTCGGTAGGCTGGAGCATATCCCAACCTTGTAACCCGATGGCGACCCCTGCGGAACGGCTCCATGGTTTTGTCAATTTCGTTTCAGCGCACCTGAAGGGGGATGAAAAGGGGGAAGCGCCTGTCTTTTTGGACAAGTTCTTTCGCGCCTTTGGCCATGAGGGCCTGGACGAGGCGGGGGTCACCTTCGAGGAACGCATCCACAAGGGCAGCAAAAAGGGCAAAACCGGATTTGCCGACCTGGTGTGGAAGCCCCGCGTCTTGATTGAGATGAAAAAGCGGGGGGCGGACCTCAGCAAGCACTATTCCCAAGCGTTTGACTACT
>JAQCHG010000313.1 GCA_027619675.1 Cyanobacteriota bacterium | reverse complement strand
GCAACCCCTGGTGCAGCAGACCTCCCGCGTCGATGGTTTGTGGGGTGGAGATCGCCGCCAGCAGTGAGGCCCAATCGCCCTCCAATTGGGGCAAGGATGCCGAGGGGACGGCGATCAGCTTCTCCAACTGCTGGTGCAGGGCTTGGGCGATCGCCTGCTGCACGCGACGATGCACAGTCACCGACGGCCACAGGGGCGCTTTGTCCGTCGCTAACCAGAGTTCAAACACCACGGCCCAATCTGGGGCGGCTTCTGTCCCTAGAGATTGCGGTCCTAGAGATTCCAGCCCTGGAGATTCAGGTCCTGGAGGTTCCAGCCCTGGAAGTTCCAACCCTGGAGTCCCTGGCCAGGTTTGCTCCGCCAGCCAAGCCAACAGATCCTCCCAAGGGTCATCGGGAATGTGGACGCTGGCTTCCCAGGGGCGGGGCTCAAACAGGCTGCCCCCTAGGTAGGGCAAGGGTCCCCAAGCTTCGATCAGGGCGGGCGATCGCTCTGGGGGCGGCAGGCCCAAGCCCTGCAAACAGAGGGGCAGAATCAACTGCTGAAAACAGAGATCGCGGCCCTGATCTTGACAGTGGCCCAGGCGGGTTTGCACATAC
This sequence comes from Cyanobacteriota bacterium, assembly GCA_027619675.1. Lineage (GTDB taxonomy): Bacteria > Cyanobacteriota > Cyanobacteriia > Phormidesmidales > Phormidesmidaceae > PCC-6406. The sequence continues at coordinate 3,329 of JAQCHG010000313.1, read as the reverse complement.
CAGCGATCGCCCCCCGGCAAAAAGCCCCGCTGTTGCAGGGTTTGAATCAAGATCAGCCGACAGACCAGCAGATGGGCATAGTAGCGGCGCAGGGGCCAGTCGGTCAGCCCCGCCATGGCGGTGGTCAGGGCGGTGGTGTGCCGCTGAAGCTCGGCAGCAAGGGTGGCAGCAGCGGACGATGGAGCCCCCAAGGTGCCTACTGGGGTGGTTGCGGTTGCTGCTGGGCCGCGAGGGCGTAGTCGCGAAAGCGATTCAGGTCCGCCTGGATGGTGGACTCCACCACCCGCCCCAGAAAGAGGTTGTCCATGAGCTTGCCAATGAAACCGGGGATGGCGTAGGCCACGGTCATTTTGACGGTGCAGCGGCCCTTGCGATCGTAAAAGCGAATGGCCCCCCGGTTGGGTAAGCCATCCACCGACTCCCACTGGATGATTTGGTGGGGCACCAGCTTGACAATGCGGGACAGCCAGCTAAATTCAAACCCTCCGGTGGCCAGCTTCCAGCGGGACAAATCGGGATTTTCCGTCAGGATAGTGACCGATTCGATCCATTTCATCCACTGGGGCATTTGCTCCAGGTCAGACCACAGATCCCAGGCCAAGGCCACCGGGACATCCACTTCCACAAAAACACTGTGCTCTAACCAATCCGCCATAGATCCTCTGGATGAACTATCGCCGGGGCCGCTGCCCTGCTGTGCGCCAGCGCTGTGGCGGGTAGCGGCGGGCTGCCTGACCTAGGCTAAGGCGGGCACCTGGGCCAAAATGGCCTGGGCCGCCTGCTTACCCGACAGGGTTGCCCCCTCCATACTATCGATGTAGTCCTGTTGGGTGTAGCTCCCCGCCAAGAAGAAGTTGGGGATGGGGGTGCTTTGGCTGGGGCGATAGGGGTCCATGCCGGGGGCTTCGCGATAGAGGGATTGGGCCAGCTTCACCACGTTAAACCAGGTCATGGTCAGCTCCCGTGAACTGGGGAAGAGGTCGTGGAGTTGCTTCAGGGCGTGCTGGGCGATCGCCTCGCTGGACAGAGGCACAAAGGCATCCCCCGGCGTCAGCACCACCTGCATCAAGGAGCCTTGCCCCTCCCGGTAATAGTCCTTGGGGCTCGCCAGGGCCAGGTCAGAGAAACAAGAGAAGTCGGCGTCGGCACTGTAAAGCAGGTTGTCGATGCCCGCTGCCTGGTCCACCTGGCGGCGTTTGGCCTCGTCCTGCATTTCCGTCACCCAGCCGTCAAAGCGCAACTGCACCGTGACCACGGGCACCGCTTCGAGCTTATAGATGTTGTCAAATTGCGGCCACTGCCGCCACGCTGCGGGCAGTAACCGCTGGATGCCGGGGACATCGCAGGCGGCCAGGTAGGCATCGGCAGTGATGATGGCTTCGGTGTCGCCGTCGGCGATCGCCAGCCCCGTGACTCGGGTGCTTTCCCCACTGCCCTCAAACAAAATGCGGCGGGTTTGGCGACGGGTATGCACCGTTGCCCCCCGCGCCTGGAGGTAGTCCAAAATCGGCTTGTGCAGATATTCGTGGGGGGAACCCGCCAACATATTCAGCCGGGAGGCGTCAGTTTTGGCGGCAAACATCATGAAGATGGTGAGCATACACCGGGCGGAGATGTGCTCGGTGTCAATGAAGCCCAGGGCCAGGGCAATGGGGTCCCACAGGCGCTTGAGGCTATTCTGAGAGCCGCCGTGGTTGCGAAACCAGTCGGCAAAGCTGACCCGATCAAGGGCGCGAATCCATTTCATCGCCCCTTCGTAGCTGACTAGGCCGGGGACAACGGGGCTGGTGCCGAGGGCGATCGCGTTTTGAAGCTTATCCACCAGGGTCAACTGTCCGGTGGTAAAGAACGCCTTCAAGCCATTGAGGGGAGCCCCCAACAGGAAGCGGAAATCTAGGGTGCCGATGTCGCCACCGCGATTGATAAAGGTGTGGACGTGTTCCTTGGGCAGGAGGTTTTCAAAGGCCCCCACCTGCTTCATCAGGGCAAACAGGTTGCGGTAGTTGTTGAAAAACACATGGAGGCCCATCTCAATGTGGTTGCCGTCCTTGTCTACCCAACTGCCCACCTTGCCGCCCACGAAGGGCCGCGATTCAAAAATCTCCACCTCGTGGCCCGCATCCACTAGGTCCACCGCCGTGGCCAGACCCGCTAGCCCCGCCCCCACAATCGCAACTCGCATGGGCCGCACATCCCAATTCTTACAAAATAGCTTTACGTATTTTAATATTCCGCCGCCCCCTTGGCACCGATTGGGGCCTAGGATTCTCCCCAACTGGCGTTCATGACAGGATTTCCCGCTCTAGTCCAGTACGAATGCAGGGCTGAAATTCTTTGCGGGGCTGAAACCCCGATGCTTTCAGAATTCGGGGTGCCTCATCAGCTTCAGCAATTCGATAGCGCGGGTTTCATGGCCGTTTGGGGGTGGGTTTTCATGGCCTGGGGGGCCACCTAATCCCAATCCAGGGCGTAGGACATTTGCAGGGGGGGCAGGCGCAACTCCTCGGGGGTACGGGCGCGGGTTTCAAAAATGGCCACCATGTCTCGAATGGTGGGACGACCCCGCGCCGCGCCAGTGACCCCGCTGGCTACGAGCACCAGACAGCGATCGCCCAAGCCCTTGCGCCAACTTTCCCACCGTTCCACCACTTTGTGCTCATCGGGGTCCGTGGCGGAAAATTCCACAAACAGATGAAATTCCCCATCCCCCGTTTTCAAAAGCCCGAGGTGAAACATCTCCACCGCCATGGGATCCCGACCGGGGTTAAAGCACACCGCTTCAATACCCTGGGCTTCCTGCAGTTGCTTGACCAAGGTTTTGGCCTTGGGGCGCGAGGTTTGAATGATGATCGCGGGCACCAGATCGCCGCTAAACGTCTGGGCCTTCTGGTGGGGGCCGAGGAAGGTTTAACTGTCCTGCCAGAGGTTGACCTGCTCAGCGGGCAAACGGGTCACCAAAACCATAGATCCCTCTGGCACATAGTCATCCCGCAGCACCGGGAAGGCTCCAGACAGGTCAGGCATGGCGGCTTCTTCGCCCCCTACCGCGATGTCCATAGCCTCTAGCTCTTGGGTCAGATCCGGCTCCGTGGCCACGGTCACGGTGAGGGGGCTGTTGTCGAGGGGATCCGTCAGTTTGTAGTGTTCCTTGCGCTTAGGGAACTTGGGTTTCGACAGCGCCCGCTCGTGGGTTTGGCAAAACTGATTGAGGGCTTTTAGGGTGATCCGTAGGGCGGCGGCTTCTTCCATCTCCAGATGGTGCCGCAGCCCTTCTAGGGGGTGCAGACTACCAAATTCTGGCTCCACCACCGAGGGGGCTGCCTTCATCC
>JAQCHG010000312.1 GCA_027619675.1 Cyanobacteriota bacterium | reverse complement strand
CCCAGGAGCTCTCGGTTCAGGGTAAGCTGGTCAGTCCGCCCTTTGTGGAATCCCACATCCACCTCGATTCTGCCCTCACCGTGGGGGATCCCCGCTGGAACCAAAGCGGCACCCTGTTTGAGGGCATTGAAATCTGGGGGGAACGCAAACAGACCCTCACCCTAGAGGATGTGATGGCGCGGGCGATCACCGCCCTCAAACGTCAGGCCCAACAGGGGGTGCTGTATGTGCGCACCCACGCCGACGTCAGTGAACCCAACCTGATTCCCCTCAAAGCCCTGCTGGCGGTGCGGGAAGCGGTGAAGGACTGGATCACCGTCCAGGTCGTGGCCTTTCCCCAGGACGGCCTCTACAGCCAGCCCGGACAGGTGGACCTGCTGGAAGAGGCCCTGAAACTGGGGGCCGATGCGGTGGGGGGCATTCCCCACTATGAGCTAATGCGGGAGGATGGGGTGCGATCGGTGCAAACCATCTTTGACTTAGCCGAACGCTACGATCGCCTGATCGACATCCACTGCGATGAAATTGACGACGACCATTCCCGCTTTCTAGAAGTGGTTGCCGCCGAAGCCATCCGCCGGGAGATGGGCACCCGAGTTACCGCTAGCCACACCACCGCCCTGGGCTCCTACAACAATGCCTACGCCTTGAAGTTGATGGGGTTTCTGCGCCGTGCCCCCATTAACTTTGTGGCCAACCCCCTAATTAACCTCACCCTCCAGGGCCGCACCGACACCTACCCCAAACGACGGGGGCTGACCCGCGTCAAAGAACTGTGGCAGCAGGGGTTTAACGTTAGCCTCGGCCATGACTGCATCCAGGATCCTTGGTATAGCCTAGGTACAGGCAACTTGCTGGACGTGGCAGCTATGGCGGTGCATGCTTGCCAAATGACGGGCCGAGACGAACTCCAAGCCTGCTACCAGATGATCACCCACAATGGGGCACGCACCCTGCACCTTCAGGGGAATTACGGCCTCGCCGTAGGACAGCCCGCGAACTTGATCGGTCTCTACACTGAGGATGCCATCACCGCGATCCGCGATCGGGCGATCGTCGGTACCGTAATTTCTCGGGGGCGGAAATTGACCACCACCACTCCGCCCCAGCACACTTGGCACGGCATGGCATAAGGCTTTGGGGGGATTTCCCGGCCTTCCTGAGCAAAAGTTTATAAAGCACCGCTGCCCTTTGAATATCCAATGAAGAGCAGTTTCACGGGTGCGCGAATCTAACGAGAGTCGCCACAATAGCAACTATTGAGCTTCTCTCAGCAATAGAGACCTCAGATCCGTTGGGTGCAACTTCCATGGAAAGTCATATCTTAGGTGGTCGCTACCGCATTCTCCATCACCTCGGTGGTGGTGGGTTTGGGCAGACCTATTTAGCTGAAGATCGGCACCTGCCGGGAAATCCCCGCTGTGTGGTCAAACGCCTTCAACCCCGAACGACAGATCCCATTGCCCTTGAGTCAGCCCGTCGTCTGTTTGATGCTGAGGCGGAAGCCCTGTACGAGCTGGGCAACCATGATCAGATTCCTCGCCTCTTGGCCCACTTTGAGGAAAATACCCAGTTCTATCTGGTGCAGGAACTCATTGAGGGCACCCTCTTGACGGAGGAAATTTACCCCGGTCACCAGATGCCGGAGGCGGATGTGGTGGCCCTGCTGCAAGATATTCTCGCCACCCTCTGTGTCGTCCACCGCCACCAAGTCATTCACCGGGACATCAAGCCCTCTAATTTGATTCGTCGCCATCAAGACGGCAAGATCGTCATCATCGATTTTGGGTCGGTGAAACAGGTCAGTAGCCAACCCATTGAGGAAAATGGCCAAGTCAGCATCACCGTGGCCATTGGTTCCCTGGGGTACATGCCCAATGAACAGTTGGCGGGGCAACCCACCCTCAGCAGCGACATCTACGCCGTGGGCATGTTGGCCCTGCAAGCCCTGACGGGGCTCGACCCCCGCCGGATGCCCAAGGATCCCCGCACCAGTGAGTTGGTCTGGCGGGAGTTGGTCACCATTCAGCCCCCCTTGGCGGAACTGATTGACAAAATGGTGCGCTACGACTTCCGACAGCGCTACTGGAGCGCGATCGAAGCCTATGCCGCCCTGCAAACGGCGATCGCCCCCACCGCTCCGGTTCCCCAGCCGACTGGGATGCAGCCCCCATCCAGTGGGGTGCATGGGGTGCAGATGACGCTACCCGTCAGGCTAGAAAACCACCAGGGCTGGTTAGAACAGGCCGATGACCTGTTTCAAAACAACCGCTTTCGAGAGGCCCTGCCCTGGTATGAAAAGGTGGTGCAGTTGCAGCCCGATGCCGTCACCGCCTGGTTCAAGTTGGCCCTGGTGCAGGAAAATCTCGATCGCTTGGATGCCGCCGTGGTGGCCTACGATCGCGTGCTGCAACTCCAACCGGAGGATTATTTGGCCTGGTTGAAGCGGGGCAATGCCCTGGAGAAGCTGGGGCGCTTGGAAGGGGCCATGGCCGCCTACCAGGAAGTGCTGCGGATGCAGCCCGATAACTATTGGGTTTGGAATGACCTGGGCCAAGTGCAGGAGCGCCTCAATCAACTGGAGGACGCGATCGCCGCCTATAACCGGGCGGTGCAGCTCAAACCCGATTTTCAATTGGCCCTAGAGAACCGCAAACGGCTGCTGATTGCCCTCAAGCAGGTAGATCAGCTCTACACCCTCAACCACTACGAAGAAACCATCACCGCCTGTGATCAAGCGGTGGCAGAAAACCCCAACAATGTCGATGCCTGGTTGATGCGGGGCATGGCCTTAGAAAACCTAAAACGGATGGCCGAAGCTGCCCTTTCCTACAACCGGGTGGTGCAGATTCAGCCCGAGGATCACGTCACCTGGTTTAAGTTAGGGAGCCTGTTGGACAGTTTGCATCGGCCCCAGCAGGCGGCGATCGCCTTTGGCAATGTGGTGCGGCTGCAACCGGGCAACCATTGGGCCTGGCACCAGCGGGGCCGCATGTTAGAGCAGTTATCTCAAAATCGGGAGGCGATCGCTGCCTATCAGAAGGCCCTGCAAATCAAGCCCGACTATGCTGCTGCCCGAGATGCCTACCAGCATCTGCTGCATCAAAGCGTGCCCGCCACCTCGTCATAAAAGTTGGGGATAATTCACCCCAGTCGCCTTCACCGTCAGACCCCACCGGGGGCAGCGGTGGGGGGCAAATCCGGCAGGTGAATGTGCCAAGCTGCCTGGGGTTAGGGGAGCGATGGGGCCATGACGTGGGGTGGCTATGACTGCTGTCAACGCGTACTTGCAAAGAATTCTTAGGGCGATCGCCCGTAGGGGCAAACTGCGATCGCACCCTGGGCAAGGGGTGTCAATCTACAGGGGATTGCTGGTGAAATTACTGCCACCACCGCCTCGGCGGGGACCACTTTCGCTACGGGGACGGGCTTTATTGACGCGCAACTCGCGACCCAACCATTCCGCTCCATCCAGGTCAGAAATGGCGCTATCCTCTTGGGTTTCATCTGCCATTTCAACAAAGGCAAACCCGCGCTTGCGGCCCGTTTCCCGGTCTACGGGAAGGCTGATACGCTTCACCTCGCCATAGTCTGCAAAGACTTCCCGCAGGTCTTCCTCTGTCGCTTGAAACGACAAATTTCCAACGTAAATAGTCACGACTCTCTCCCAACAGTCCTATCGGAATAATGGATGGGAGGAATCAAAGCAAACAGTAATGATGTGAGCGGTCTCCCAAACATTAGGTGCGATCATAGCCGATCGCTTTCCGCATCTCGGTAATCCATCGCACATGTAACCCTGGATCCGCAAAAGTTGGGTAAATTCCCGCCCCCGTACCTATCGGGTCCCAGGCTGGTGCCACGCGGCGTCAATTTGCCAACCCTTTCCTAGTGCGGAGGCGCGGAGGCGCGGGGGAGGCAGGGAGCGGTGTG
>JAQCHG010000311.1 GCA_027619675.1 Cyanobacteriota bacterium | reverse complement strand
CGGTTGCTGTCAGCGCCTCCCTGCCGGGGGACGTGACCGCCGACTTTGACGTGGAAGGGCAAGACTGGCGGTGGGGCCGGGAATTCCGGGCCGATCAGGTAATTGCCCGAGGCCGCTACCAGGATGGCCTGCTGCAACTGGATCCCGTCCGCTTTGTCAGCCAAGTGGACGGGGAACCGGCGGCCATCACCCTAGTGGGCACCACCGCCACCAACCTGGACGATCGCCGCGATCGCGCCCTCACCCTCACCCTCGACAATGTCCCCATCGATCCCCTGGAGGATCCCCTCCGTCTGCCTTTCCCCATTGCGGGGCGGCTAAACGGGCAAGCGGTGCTGCGGGGATCGATTCTAGACCCCACCTTGCAGGGGCAATTGGCGATCGCCAACGGCAGACTCAACAATAAACCTATTGATCTGGCCACCGCTGACTTTACCTACGCCGCCGCCCGCCTCAATTTAGACAGCCGATTAGAACTGGTGGATGCTAACGATCCCCTCCATTTGAACCTGCAACTGCCCTACCGCCCCGCCTTTGTGCGTCGTCGCCCGGTGGACAACTCCGTGTTGGCGGATCTGCAAGTGCGGGACGATGGCCTCGCCCTGGTGAATTTGTTCACTGATCGCGTCGCCTGGCAGGGGGGCAACGGAGAACTGATCGCCAACCTGCGGGGCACCTGGGACGGCAGCGGTTCCTTCCGGACCCTGGTGAATAATCTGGATGTTTTGAATGGGTATGTGCGCCTCAGTGACGCCACCCTCGGCCTTCAGGCCCTCCCCGACGCCCCCCTTACCAACGTCAACGCCACCGCGCGACTGGCGGGTTTGCAGGATGGCGGCGGCGGGATCGATCTGCGATCGCCCACCCTAGTGGTGGACGACTTTACGGGGAGTTTCAGCGACGGTCAGGTCAGTGCCCAAGGGATCTTCCCCCTACTGCTGCCCCTGCCGCTGAGCCCAGATGGGGACCTGGCGACGGATCCCGACGCCTCAAACCCCCAACAACCCCTCACCGTCACCCTGGATGATCTCGCCATGAACATCAAGGGCCTCTACAACGGTGGTGTGGAGGGCCGCCTAGTGGTGGGGGGATCTGCCTTTGCCGGGGTGCAACTGGGGGGGCAGGTGAACCTCAACAATGGTCGCATTTCCATCCCCGAGGGCAATGGCGATCGCGCCAGTAGTGGTGAGGATCCTGGGGATGACGCAGGCTTTACCATTCCCGATCCCCGCTTTAGCAATCTGCGGGTCAGCCTCGACCGGGGAGTGCAGGTGATCCAGGGCAATCTGCTCAGCGTGACGGCTCGGGGCAATCTGTTGGTGAACGGCCTCATTAGTCAACCGGAACCCTTTGGCCTGATTCGCCTCACCTCTGGGCGCATCAGCCTGCTCACCACCTCCCTGCGGCTGACGGGGGATGATAATCAGGCGGACTTCCGGGGGGATCTTGACCCAATTTTGCGGGTATCCCTGACCACCTCCGTGCCCGACAGCAACACCAGCAGCCTGCTGGTGACGGGCAGCCCCTTCCCCCGCAACGAGGTCAACGATGTGGATGTGGAAAACATTGCCCTCACCCAAGGGGGCGTCCGCACCATCCGCATTCGGGCGGAGGTGGATGCCCCCGCCAGCCAACTGCGGGATATCAACGGGATCGACAGCTTCCGGCGGGTGGTCCGCCTCACCAGTAGTCCCCAACGGTCCGAGACGGAGATTTTCTCCCTCCTCAGCGGCGATGTACTGACGGCGATCGGCTCCACTGTGACGGGAGACGGCAACCAAAATGTTGAAGGGGTGGCCGGGGCGGTGGCGGTCAACTTCCTGCAAAACCTAATTGGCGATGCCGTCCCCATTGATGAATTTCGTCTCTTCCCGGTTACCAGTGACTCGGGGCAGGTGAATGATTCCTTTGATGTGGGGGCTGAAATTGGGGCCAATATTTCCCCCTCCATTGCAGTATCGGTGCTGAAGGTGCTCACCAATGCCACCCCCTTCCAGTTCAATGTGCGCTATCGCATCACCGATCAGTTCACCCTGCGGGGCACCACCAGCTATGAGGAGTTCCGGGAGCGTAGCGGTGTCTTGCTAGAGTATGAAACACGGTTTTAAGGGATCCCCTTGATCCCCGTCCGTATTTTTTTGATCGCGTGATCGTTTTTCCTCATCCCTATGGCGTCCTCTCCCGATCCGGCCCCCGCTTCCCCCCCCTCTGCGGATAGCTCCAACTCTGCCGGATCCCCCCCAGGCAGCCCGTCCTCTACCCCAGGCCCAGCTAACCGGGGGGAGGACCCGAGTCTGCCTTGGTGGCGGCAACTGTGGCGCGGCCAGCGGGAAAATATTCGGGTACTGGCGATCGCCCTAGGCATTGCCCTCGTGCTGCGGCTGTGGGTGGCGGAACCCCGATTTATCCCCTCCAATTCCATGGAGCCAACCCTACACATCGGCGATCGCCTGATTGTAGAAAAGGTGTCCTACCATCTACAGCCGCCGCAACCTGGAGACATCATTGTTTTCCAACCCCCTGAGCAGCTCTATCCCTACGGCTACAGCGCCCAACAAGCTTTTATTAAGCGGGTGGTGGCGGTGCCGGGGCAAACGGTAACCATTACTGGCCAGCAGGTTTATGTGGATGGGGTGCCCCAAACGGAGCCCTACATCCAAGCCCCCCCTGCCTATGAAATGGTGCCCGTGCGGGTCCCCCCCGGCGGGGTATTTGTGTTGGGGGACAACCGCAACGACAGCAACGACTCCCATGTGTGGGGCATTTTGCCCCAAGCCAACATCATTGGTCGCGCCCTCCTGCGATTTTGGCCCCTCGATCACTGGCAATGGCAATGGCGCGGGATCGATGACCGCTAAAAGTCCTGCTGGGTCAGCCTTGGGGATACCGTCAGTTCCGGATCATCCAATGGAGAGCATCCCAATGGCATCGCTGCCGTCACGGTTTCCCCAGAAACGCCACAGGGGCGCAGACTCCTGCGCCCCTGGAATGTCTTGGGTGACGAGATTTTTTACTTACCTGAGTTCGGGTTAAGCGGCATTCCTGCTCCTGTAGGGGCGCACTAGCGAAGCTATGCCCCTAGGGCTATGGGTTTGTGCCCTTCCATCAGTGACATTCTCGCCCGACATTAGACTCAGATATCCGGTTGCCCGATACATTTTCAGGGCGCAGGCCCCTGCGCCCCTACTGAGCCTCTGGGGTGGAGCGTCACGGCAGTGCCTCCATCAACGTATCCCGAACTGAGGTTACTTAAACAGCGGCCAGATATTCCTTCAAATCATTGCGGTGCTGGCGCAGTTTACTGACTGCCTGTTGCTGCAACTGCCGCACCCGTTCACGGCTGATGTTCAACCGCTTGCCCACCTTGGCTAGAGACAGGGCATTGCCGTCCTGCAAGCCAAAGCGCAGGGTCAACACTTCCCGCTGTTGGGGGGTAAGGGCTGCCATCAATCCTTCTAAGTCAGAGCGTAGAGAGCTATGGGTGGCAAAGTCTTCGGGGGACGCATCATCGGCTTCCAACAGGTCCGCCAGTTCCGTATCGTTGTTGTCCCCCACCCGCATTTCCAGAGACACGGGGCGGCGGGCATGGCGGAGGCAGTCCCGCACGCGCTGGGTGGTCAGGTCTAGGTGTTCAGCAATTTCGGGCACCGATGCTACGCGCCCCAACTGTTGGGAGAGTTGACGTTGGGTCTTTTTAATCTTGTTGATGGTCTCAGTCACGTGGATGGGTAGGCGCACGGTGCGGCTTTTTTCTGCGATCGCCCGCGTCATAGCCTGCCGAATCCACCAGTAAGCATAGGTGCTAAACCGATAGCCCTTAGCGGGGTCAAACTTCTCTACCGCCCGGTTGAGGCCGATGGAGCCCTCTTGTACCAGGTCCAGTAAGTCTAAATTGCGATCGGTATATTTCTTGGCGATGGACACCACTAGGCGCAGA
>JAQCHG010000310.1 GCA_027619675.1 Cyanobacteriota bacterium | reverse complement strand
CGTCTCGGGGGTTGTTGGAGGGACCGGATCCAGTTCAAAACTAAGGGCAATCGATTCCCTAGCGTGGGCGGAGGCTGCGATTCCCCAGGCGAACAGAACAGTACTAAAGAACAGGAGGGCACGGATGGCTTTCATGGCAACAAATCCCGATGGCAGCGGAGACAGATAGGGCGGCGTTCTCGACGGTATGGGGGCAGGTGATGGACTAGCGCACGGGTAACAGCGATCGCTCTAGCACATTGCTGGAGGGCTCAACCATGGCCCAGGTGCCATCCGGCTGCCGACGCAGGGTGGCAAAGTGCAGGATTTTTGCTGACCCCATGGCTTCCCCAGGCTGAATGGGACCCAAGTGGGGATGGCGCAGGCCACAGTATCGGAACAAATAGGCAGGCACTTCTGGAGAAGAAAAAAAGACACAATCGGGGGCGAGGGCGGCGGGTTCCACCTCTCCGATGAAGGGAGCCTTCACGGAAGCGCCTGCCATGTCGATGGAGATATCCCCCAGGCTGGCGGCCACTCGAAACCCAGCCACCATCTGCCCTGGCTGGAGTTCCCAGGCTTGGTGGATGCGGATTTGGCGGGGCGGGGGCACTGGGGCACCCTGGCAACCCCCCAGACTCAACCCCACCCCTAGGGCGATCGCGGCCACTAAGTAGCCCGAGCGACCCTGCCGACAACGGCGCGCCCTATTCAAAATTGAACCGATAGCCCGCGTATTCATCGTTTTCGTACAAAATGACCAGTTGGGTCTTGGGGTCAAACTCCAGGGGATAGGCCTCCCGTTCTGCGGCCACCCCCGAGCGCACCTGGAGGGGTTCCAGCTCGCAGTAGGGCTCCTGGACCACCTGTCGCACCCGTTCTTTGGTGTCTCGCTCGGGAATGGTTAAAAGTTGGGCCAGTTGCTCCCGAGAGAGGGTGGCTTCGGTCTGTACCAAGGTTTTGCAGGCATCCTGGCTGGCCTGGGCGTTGTGCGATCGCAGCAGCCACGATCGCAGATTTTGAAAGTCCCCCAGCAGCAACACCAGGGCAGCCACAAAGCTCGCTGCCAGCACCGCCCGCCCCACCGCCATCGGGGCCATGGCAGCGGCAACGGTGGGAGAATGAGAGGGAGTTGGGTTCATGGCAAGCGCCTCCTTTCAACAGATCAACAGCAGGTCAATAAACACCCCAGGCACAGGGGAAAACTGATCGGACTTAGGCGAAATGCCCTCGAATGCTTGGTCTTCCTTTAGGGCCAGGAGACGGCCTACACATATCCCCCTAGCAGTAGCCCCACCAAGGCCAGCAACAGGCGAATCATGAAGGGAAATTCCACCGTGGGGCGGGTCATCAGGCGGTAGAGGGCAAAGGCCACCGCCCCTACCACCAGCGCCACTAAACCAGGCCACAGGGCAGGACTGGCGGCTAGTAGCAAATCCAAGGCTTGACGGGCGATCGCGCCGCCGCCGAGCCAAGCCACCAAACTGAGGGGGGTGAGCCGCGATCTCCGCTCCAAAATGGTGGTCAAGCCTTGCCACAGTCGGCCCAAGGCCGCCATGGGTTCTGCACCCACCATCTGCCAGCCAGCCTGTTCGGTAGCGGGGGTGGCTTGTCGTTGATGCCGCAGCCATTGAGCTGTACTCGACGCCTCCCGCTCCTGCTGAAATAAATCCACCGGGGACTGGGTCAGCACCATTGCCCCATCGTCCCCTTGCAGCACTTGGGCCACCGCCACCGCCTGCAACCGCACCAGGGTTTCTAAGGGCCAGGTTTGGGCCAGTCCATGGCGATGCAAACTCCAGGCCAGACCGTCCATGCCTTGTTTAAAGGCTTGCAGCGCAACAATCTGCTGTTGAGCCAATTCGTTAATTTTGTAGGCCTGTCCCTGCATCCGCTGGAGGTGTAGGGTCACCTCCTGGGGCAGAGCGGTGGGGGACAGGGATTCCGGGGCGGGGGCAGGCGGCTCGGGCACGGTGCCCGCGATCGCGGCGGAGCGCTGGCGGAGGGCCTCTACTGTGGAACCCAGATCGGTGGTTGCGTCAGGTATCCCCGCTTGGGGAGGCTCTCCGGAACCCCTAGACCTGGGACGATCCATCCAGGGGAGATCGAGGGTGGGCTGACTTGCCTCTGGACGCATCGCCTGGAGCCGTTGGCGAATTTCTTCAATGTGAGTATCCGGTGTAGCCATGCCATTACCCCGTTACAACAGAAAGGGCCTGCGCTGATTTAATACAAATGTACTATATCAAATTCAAAATGCAACCTATCTCCGGCAATTTCGTCGGAATCCGTAGTCAGAATCTGTCATGCTTGCCGGGTGTACCTACCCAGCCTGAGTCCTCTCACTGGGAAGTTGGGCCGCGATCGCCCCTCCCCTCCCCATTTCATAAATCCGTCATCTCGTCCCCAAGGGCTGTTGACAATCAAACCTAGACGCCTTGCTGTCAAAGGATTACAGCCCCTAGCCTGAGTGATTGGCGCGAGCGGGGTCAGGTTTGCCAAAAACGGGTTGACCTGGGATATCCACAGACCCGAAACCCAGCATGGTAGGGTCAGGAAAATTTTGAGGGGCAGCAACCGTCAACCTTGCAATCCCTCCCAATCCCACCCATCCAATCCCAGCCATTGGGTCGCCCGTCAATCCATGGTTGACAGACCGCTAGACTGAAGGCGATCGCATCTCCACCCGCCTTGGGCTGTGTTGCCCACCGAGCTTGCCATGATTCATCCCTTTCGGGAAACGTCCCCCGATCCCTACCGTGATGAGATCGTCCCAACCCGTAATGGCGATCGCGTGCCGCGCCTAATCAACAGCCTGAATGTGCGCTCCTGCACTTACCACATCCTGATGGCCTGTGTACTCGGGGGGCAGGTGCTTGTGCGGGTGTTGCAGGGGCGGGTGCGTCGCCAACGGGTAATGGATCACATGGTGGCGGCTGGGCCAGGTGCCTTGATGCCTGTACTGATGACCAACCTGTTTGCCGGGATGATTTTTGCCATCCAGACCGCCCGCGAAATGGAGCGCTTTGGGGTTCTCCCTGCCCTGGGGGGAGCCTTTGCCCTGGGCTTTTGTCGAGAACTGGCCCCGATTTTGAGTGCAGCAATCCTGGCGGGGCAGGTGGGATCCGCCTTTGCGGCTGAAATTGGCAGCATGAAAATCACCGAGCAAATTGATGCCCTCAAGGTGCTCCGCACGGATCCCATCGACTATCTCGTCGTCCCCCGCGTCTTGGCCTGCTGCATCATGCTGCCCATGCTGACGATGATGGGGCTGGTGTTGGGGGTGCTGGGAGGCGTTTTCATCGCCTACCGTCTTTACGAATTGCAGCCGTCAGTCTTTCTAGAGTCAGTGCAGGCTCTGTTAGAGCCCACGGATCTGATTGCTGTGCTCTTAAAGTCGGTGATTTTTGGAGCCATGATCGCCCTATCGGGCTGCTGTTGGGGCCTTACCACCACCTGTAGTAAAACCCTCGGGCGTTCCGCCACCTCAGCGGTCGTCACCACTTGGGTATCCCTATTTGTGGTGGATTTTTTCATCACGCTGATGCTGTTCCACGGTATCCAATTCACCTACTAAATCCCTTGGATGTAGTCAAGGGATTTAGGGTGATGGACAAAAGCTTCGCAGGGTAAGGGATTTATCTTAAAAACGAAGTGTTGGCATTAAAACAGCCACTTCGTAGGAGTCAGCCTTGCCAGAGGCAATAACCTCATAGTGGCAAACTATGCTAAGCGATTTCTGAGAAGAAAATTACCTGCTCCAAATGTTGGGTCTCGCACCTCGACGCCAACCTACAGCGGTATATGGATTCCGCAAAATTCCCTTAGGTTTCGCCAATGCCGCACCCAACCGACAAATTTAGTATCGACAGCCCACTGATGGGTTAATTTGACCCGAACCTCGCCATTTCCGGACCGATCCTCCCGCCTGGGTTTGCCGTTCCCTCAGTCTGGCAGTAGGAC
>JAQCHG010000309.1 GCA_027619675.1 Cyanobacteriota bacterium | reverse complement strand
GACGTGGGGACCCGCACAGAGATCCCACCAGTCTTCCCCCAAGTGGTAAAGGGTGATGGGGTCTTGCAGCCCCGCCAAAATCTCCAGCTTGTAGGGTTCCCCTAGGGCCTCAATGCGGCGCTGGGCCTCTTCACGGCTCACCTCCTCCCGCACCACGGGCAAGCCCTTGTTGATGATTTTGATCATCTCCTTCTTGATCTTCTTCAGATCGGCTTCGGTGAAGGGCTCAGGATGATCAAAGTCGTAGTAAAACCCATAGTCAATCCAAGGGCCGATGGGGCCCTGGGCCTTGGGGAAGAGCCGCTGCACCGCCATCGCCATCACATGGGAAAAGGTGTGACGGATGCGCTTTAACCCCTCCGACTCACTGGTGCGGGGCAGGTGGATCTTTTCCGGGGAATTATCTGGCTGTTCGGGGGATGCCACTACGGAAACCATCGATTGAGGTTGACTACAGAGTTCAGGTGTTAATCCTACCAATTGGCAACGGCATCAAGCAGGGGCGGAGACCAACATCCCAAGTACGACGCGGCAAATTTACGCACCCGTGCCCCACCCTTCAGGAAGCACACTAGACGCGAAGCGGCTTCTCGCAGAGTAGCGCTACATCCCGCAGGCCCTGCTAAACACCTCCCCCGGCCTATTCCCAGCGGGTGAAGGGGAGCCGGATTCGGAAGTCCCATCTCCGTCGGAGATCCTGAGTACAAAGCACTCGCTACGCGAACCCATTAGCGCAACCGTGCCGAAGGCTATACGCCCCTCGGGAGAGGTATTTAGGGCTTCGGCGTGAGATCAGCCGTAGGCGTAGCCTTCCTGAGGGAACACGGTGAGGGGCCTGGATGGGACTACTTCTGCCACAGAGCACTAGCAACTGTGGGCACCCTCCCAACAGTCCCTCGCTAAACCAGACATTTATCCCGCTTATGGAAGCTGAAACGGGAAATCAAAATTTCTGGGTAACCGCCTCAAAACATCAAAATCTGGCGGTAGAAGGGGTTGCCAAGGGGAAGGTGGATGTTATGTTAGCGTAGCCGAGGGTTATCAAGGACCTAAGGGTGAGATCGTTGCAGCGTGTTTGCAGCCGAAATCCCTGTAAAGGTACGGTAATTTCCCCCCAAAGGTTGGCAAGCAGGTTTGAAAACCGTGCTACCTTTAGCGACTGAATTGGCCATAGACCTAAGCAAAGCTTCAAGTCCGTGTGCGCGCTAGGCTTTGGCTGTTTTTAACCGAAGAAGATTTGTAAAACTCGAATATGAGCAAGACCATGACTAACCAGACGGTTGTCCACCCGATGGTGAAATTTCAACGTCAAGTCAGTTCCTTGGTGAAACGGCAGGTGGTGCAGCCGACCGATAGCCTCTGGAAGGTGGCGTTTTTGTTTGGCGACGAATGGAGCCACTGGCGCAAGGAACTAGAAGAGTTTGACTTCTCTCTGCAAGATCCCATCAAAGACCTCTTGGCGGTAGAAAGCTGGGAAGAGGAATAACTTCGGTTTTTTCTGTTTCAGTCCCACGCCCATCGTGATCGAAAGGAATTAGGGGAGCACCCCCGGAACTTCCCTCAGGAGGTTCCGGGGGTTTTGGTGCAGTGCCTCTGAGGGAAAAACCCTCAACCTCTCTCCCAGAACTATTCTGGGGTTATTTGAGCCATTGCACCGATGCATCGGCGCAATGGCTGAGGTGATAGCTGGGGCTGTGGAGCATTGCTCTACAGCCTCCTAAACAACGCTCTGGTTCTGTAAGGGGGGCAAGGAACGGTGGTGCTCGTTTCGTGACAGGCTGGGGCTTGGTTGTAGGGGGACGGTTTGATAGAGCGGGGTAGGTGGGTAGAATTACGGATGTAACGTATTTCACTCGGGGGTGGTTTCCGAGTCCATTGAGTGTAGGGCCATCGTGACAGCGGCAGAGGAGCATACCCCCCTATCTGATCCCTCCCCTCAAGATTGGGACGCTTTGCAGCGGGAACTGGTGCGGTTGCGCCAAGAAAACGAGGACCTCAAAATCGCGCTTTTGACCACCAGCGAACATGGGGACTTTATCGAAGCCCAACTCCACGAGACCAATCAACAACTCAAGGCGGAAGTTGCGGAGCGGCAACAGGCCCAGGCCACCCTCCAAGAAATTTTGGCCAAGGTTACCCGCGACAAGGCTGATCTGGAAATTATGCTGCAAGCCACCGCTGAACACGGCGACACGGTGGAGTATCAGCTATATACCCAGGCGGTGGACACGATGCGCCACAGTGAGGCGCTGTTTCGGGCGATCGCGGAGTCCACGCCGATTTTAATGATCCTGTCCCAGCAGCCCAATGGCATCATCACCTATGCCAACTCGGTCTCTTCCCAGCGCTTAGGGGGCGAGGACGGCAGCCTAGAGGGCTGCTCCCTGGCGGACTTTATCCAGCAACCCGAGGATGCCGATCAGTTGCAGCGACAACTGGAGGCCCAGGGCTATGTGCGGGATCAGGAGTTGCGTCTGCGGGATTATCGCGGTCAACCTCTGTGGGTGTCCGTTTCCATTCACCCCATCACCCTCGGTGGGGAGACGACTTTTCTCACCACCCTCTATGACATCAGCGATCGCAAGCGGGCAGAGTTGCTGCTGCAAGCTTCGGAAAATGATCTGCGACAACAGGCCCAAATTCTAGAGATGCGGGTGGCGGAACGCACCGCTGCCCTCACCGCCGCCGAAGCCAAATACCGCGACATTTTTGAAAATGCCGCCCAGGGTATCTTTCAGGTCACCCCTGAGGGCCGCTATCTCCAGGCCAACCACGCCCTGGTGACGCTGCTGGGCTACGACTCGGCAGAGGATTTGATGGCGAACCTCACCGACACCCGTCGCCAGTTGTATGTGCAACCCCAGCGCTGGCATGAGTTGATGGCCTACCTCAAGCGCTTTGGCAATCTCAAGGAATTTGAGTCGGAGGTGTACCGCAAGGATCGATCGACCCTCTGGATTTCAGAAAGCATTCGTCCCGTGTACGATCCCGCCGACACATTGCTCTATTACGAAGGCAGTGTTTGGGACATTACCCAACGCAAGCAGACGGAGGTGGCCCTGCGGCTACAGCGGCAAATGGCCGATCGCCTGCTGCTGAACGTGTTGCCCCAACCCATCGCCCATCGATTAAAGCAGGGGGAACAAAACATTGCCGACCACTACGACTACGTCGCCGTTCTGTTTGCCGATATTGTCAATTTCACCCAACTGTCTGCTGAGGTGGAACCCCAGGCTTTGGTGTCTCTGTTGAATGACATTTTTTCGGCCTTTGACCAACTCTTGGACTATTACCAGCTAGAGAAGATCAAGACCATCGGTGATGCCTATATGGTGGCGGGGGGATTGCCCGTTCCCCCGCCGGATCCGCTGGGGGCGATCGCGGATATGGCCCTGGCGATGCTGGAGGCGATCAAGCCTTTCCGGGTGGCGGGCCACCCCATTCAACTGCGGGTGGGCATCCATGCGGGGCCTGTGGTGGCGGGGGTGATTGGCTCCCGCAAATTCATCTACGACCTCTGGGGAGATACCGTCAATTTGGCCAGCCGCATGGAAGCCCAAGGGGAACCCGACCGGATTCAAGTGACCCCGGTGGTCTATCAACGCCTCGAAAAGCGCTATCGCTTAGCATATCGGGGCCAAATTCCCGTGAAGGGCAAGGGCAACCTAGACACCTATTGGCTACTAGGCCATAAAGCGACTCCCTA
The DNA here is from genome assembly GCA_027619675.1 of Cyanobacteriota bacterium. Lineage (GTDB taxonomy): Bacteria > Cyanobacteriota > Cyanobacteriia > Phormidesmidales > Phormidesmidaceae > PCC-6406. The sequence goes on along the minus strand of JAQCHG010000309.1, from coordinate 237 downwards.
GCACTGCACAGTGTAAGTTTGCCAACCGTTTCCTTAAGGGGGAGCGCAGGGGCAAGGGAGCCAGTCAGACACCAAAGACCGTGGGTTTCATGCTTCAACCCACGCTACGGGAGCCCTTGTGAACGGATTGGGCGTTGCGGGGCTTGAGCCGAGTGCAACCCATGGGCAGGGCGGTTGGAACTGGTTAGTAATAGCCATGGCTGCCCCTACCCGCGACGGTGGGGCGGGGTGATGTCA
>JAQCHG010000308.1 GCA_027619675.1 Cyanobacteriota bacterium | reverse complement strand
GGCTGGCTGTGGCGAGTCCAAGGTTTCCCAGTGCAACCGTCTGGCGGAAGTGGTCAACCAAACTCAAACCTTCATGCAAGAGTTTGAATCTGAGATCGCTGACTTTAGCAGCAATGCCTCCCAGGTTGAGAGCCTGGACGATATCAAAAACGCCGCCAACCAATACATCACGGCGGTGGATAACGTGGTCGGTAACCTAGACAGCCTGGTTGGTGACCTAGAGGGCACTGAACTCAGCGATGAGGAATTGGTGGCCTACCGCGATCGCTACATCGCTGTGGTGCAAGGCTTTAGCGGGGCGCTACAGCAGGCCAGCGACGCCATGGGCATCGTGGCAGCGGTGGAAGCCGAAGGGGATCTACCCGCCAAAATTGAAGAGTCCCAGCAGCAGACCATGGATGCCGTGGGCTCCATTCAAGAACTCTCCGTCGAAGAATCGTCCATCATCAGCGAAGTCAACGCCTATTGTGGCGCTGAAGCCGCTCCGGTGGGGGGCTCAGGCGAAGGCGAAGCTGCCCCCGAAGGCGAGGGCGAATAGGGGCTTGCCCTAATTCCACCCCCTGCCTGACATAAAAACAGCGAGCGTGCAGACCACGCTCGCTGTTTTTATGTTCATGGGCAGCATCCGGAACATGAGTTCGGGGTAAGCGATTTGCCTGGTTCCGTCGGGGCGCACTCACGAAGCCATGCTCCTAGTCCAGCGCGGCGTAAGTTTGCCAACCGTTTCCTTGAGTGGGGGAGCTAGGGAGCATGGGAGATAGGGAGTCAGAAGGTAGGGTTACTTGCGCCAAGCTCAACCAGGGCTATGGGCTTGCGCCCTGCAATGCCTATCATGCCCGTGCAACCTGTGGTTCAGAAATCGTGTCATCCAATACCCCCCCAAGGCGCAGCCCCCCGCGTCCCTCCGGCGTTTCTAGGATGGCATGGGGCGGCATTGCTGCTGAGAATTATCCCGAACTGACGTTACGGAACATCGCTCAGGGCGCAGACCCCAGCGCCCCTGCGGCGCTTCCGGGGGGAATGGGCAGTTGCGGAATCCATATCAGTCAGGAGTCTGTCGATGACCTCAACGGACGTGATTAAAGACATCGCCCACCGGGAAACCCACCACTGGTTCCTGGTGTTGTTCCGCTGGCGGGGATCAGTGATGCCCGCCGTTTTGCCCCGAGCCCTGTGCTGTGCCCTGTTCGGAGCCCTAATCTCGATTCTGCACGATCGCGGCTGGCAGGTTTCTTGGCCCGTCCTCGGCGGCGTTGTGCCCAGCCTGGTGCTGGGGTTGCTGTTGGTGTTTCGCACCAATACCGCCTACGAGCGGTTTTGGGAGGGGCGCAAGCTCTGGGGTCAATTGGTCAACGCTAGCCGCAACCTGGCCCGCCACATCTGGGTCGCAGTGGAGGAACGACAGGATCAGGACCGGGCCGAGAAAATTCAAACCCTCCAGCTTTTGGTGGCCTTCGCCATTGCCCTGAAGCTGCACCTGCGGGGGGAGGGGCTGAATGATGACCTGTTGGCGCGGGTCAGCCCCCGCCAGTGGCAGCAATTGCAGACCATGCACCATCCCCCCCTAGAAATTGCCTTTTGGATTGCGGACTATTTGCAGCGGGGCCACGATCGCCACCGGATCAACACCTACGAACTCTCCGCCATGATGGGGCTGTTGGACGAGTTGGTAAACGTCACCGGCGGCTGTGAGCGCATTCTCAAAACCCCCATCCCCCTGGCCTACAGCGTCCACCTCAAACAACTGCTGATGCTTTACTGCCTATCCCTGCCCTTTCAGGTGGTGGAGGCAACCCAGGGGTGGACGGCTTTGTTGGTGGGCTTAGTGAGCTTCACCGTCTTTGGCATCGAGGAAATTGGCATCGAAATCGAAAATCCCTTTGGCCACGATGCCAACGATCTGCCCCTCGACGCCATTTGCCAAACCATGGCCCGCAACATTGACGACCTCACCTCCCTCACCCCCCACCGTTGCCGTTGGCAAGGAGGGGAAGCAGCAGGGGATGGGCATGATGAAGCTAGGTAGCGATCTCGGGGGGCGAGAATGACCCCAAACAGGTCCCTAGGACACAGCATCGATTCAGGGTGCAACCCTGGCTGGGAACCCAGCACCGCGCTCGCTCCTGTAATCTGGCTAGGGATTTTAACCCTGGGGCAACCAGGGGGCTGGCATCAACCGTTGAGATCGATCTGGGGGAATCCTGCCATGGGACGAAATCGGAGTCAGGCTAAGATCTGGGCGATTTTGAGCGCCTAAATCGGCATCCTCCTCCGAAAGCCTGTACATTTCAGACTGATAGCTGACTTTTCCCATCATCTAGGTCATCCCTGATCTGGTTGCCCCAGCGCTGTTCTGGGGCGGGGGTGCTGTCCCTGGTTCCCTGATGTTGCAGTTAGATGCTGGCACTGATTTCTCAATCCGCCTCCCTCGCGGTAGATGTAACGGATATGTTGTGGCTTCTGGTGTGTGCCGGGTTGGTCTTTTTGATGCAGCCCGGTTTTATGTGCTTAGAGTCGGGCCTGACCCGCTCTAAAAACAGCATTAATGTTGCCGTCAAAAACCTAGCGGATTTTGGCATTTCCCTAGTGCTGTTTTGGGGGCTGGGCTATGGCCTCATGTTTGGTCCCACGGTGGCGGGCTGGTTGGGCTGGGGGCATTTCTTTGTGGATGGCAGCAAAGGCCCAGACTTCATCGCCTTTTTTGTTTTCCAGGCGATGTTTTGCAGCACCGCCACCACCATTGTCTCTGGGGCGGTGGCAGAACGGCTGCGGTTTGGGGCCTATCTGGCGATCGCCGTGTGGGTATCCGGCTTGATCTACCCCATCTTCGGCAGTTGGAGTTGGAATGGTCTCAACCAGGGAACCGCCGCTGGTTGGCTCGGCAAACTGGGGTTCATTGATTTTTCAGGCTCCACCGTGGTGCATAGCGTTGGGGCCTGGGTAAGCCTAGCGGTGCTGCTCCACATTGGCCCCCGGCTAGGCCGCTTTCCAGACCAAGGGCCACCCCACAAAATTCAGGGCTCCAACCTGCCCACCGCCATGCTGGGGGTGATGCTGCTGTGGTTTGGCTGGATCGGCTTTAACGGCGGCAGCACCCTGGTGTTTACCGACCAAGTGGCGGGGATCATCCTCAACACCCTGATGGCCGGGGCAGCGGGCATGGTCACCACCGGAGCCCTGAGTTGGTTACGGTACCGCCATATAGAGGTGGAACTGTTGATGAATGGTTCCATTGCTGGGTTGGTGTCCATCACCGCTGGCTGCCACGCCGTCAGCACCCCCATGGCCTTTGCTATCGGCTCCCTCAGCAGCTTGATCATGCTGGCGGTGATTCGGCTGTTGGAGCGGTGGCGGGTGGATGACGCGGTGGATGCGGTGGCGGTCCACGGCGGGGCGGGGGCCTGGGGCACCCTGGCGGTGGCCCTGTTTGGCCAGATGGATCGCCTCGGTACGGACCTGAGTCGCCTCGAACTGTGCCTGGTGCAGGGGCTGGGAATCGCCGTTTGCTTTACCTGGGCCTTTGGCCTCACCTGGCTGCTGTTACAGGGGGGGAAAGGGCGCTGGCTGCTGCGGGTGTCGGCCACGGATGAGGAAATGGGGCTGAATGTGTCAGAACACCGAGCCAAGACGGAACTCTATGACCTGATGACGGTGATGGCGGCCCAGGCCGATAGCCAAGACCTGAGCCTGCGGGTACCCGCCAACCCGTTTACGGAGGTAGGGCTGATTGGCCGTCGCTACAACCAGGTAATTGAGGCCCTGGAGCGCAAAACCGACGACATCCTGCGCTATTTGCAGCAGGTCAATCTGGTGACGGCGGCAGCGGCGGCGGTGGAAAATGACACCTTTCAGCCGACGCAGCTGAACCCGGTCGCGCTCCGGGGGGATGAATTGGGGCGTTTGGCACGGGTGTTTCAAACCATGTTTGAGCGGGTGAAGCTGCGGGAGCG
>JAQCHG010000307.1 GCA_027619675.1 Cyanobacteriota bacterium | reverse complement strand
TGGAAGGCGGCGATCGCCATGTCGCGGATCTCCCGGCTCACCGCCTCTGGCAGGGCGGCGGGGATGATCAGGTCCGCCTGGCCAGCGGTGTACTTGGTTTCATAGTCGTAGAAATCGGCATTAAACACAATTTCCCCCAACACCGATGCCTTGGGGGTGTCGTTGCCGAGAACGGCGCATTCCACCTCGCGGGCGGTGACCCCCGCCTCCACAATCAGACGGCGATCGTAGCTGGCCACGCTGTCGAGGGCCGCTTCCAATTCCTGGCGCGATCGCGCCTTGGCAATGCCCACGGAGGAGCCCAAATTGGCGGGTTTAACAAAACACGGGTAGCCCAGTTCGGCTTCAATGCGATCGCACAGGGCTGGAAAGACGCAGGGATTCGACCACACCTCCGCTCGGGTCACGGGCAAATACTTCACCTGGGGCAGCCCCGCCTGGGCAAAGGCGGTTTTCATAGCCAGCTTATCCATCCCGACTGCCGACCCCAGCACCCCCGAGCCCACATAGGGCATCTGCATCAGGGTCAGCAATCCTTGCAATGTGCCATCTTCTCCATTGGGGCCGTGGAGCACCGGAAACCACACGTCAATGGTGGCGGCGGCGGCGGCATCTGGGAGGCGTGAAGGGAAAGCGGCGGTTTCTGCCGACGTTGCGGGTACCCCAGTGGCCAAAATAGCGGCGGCGGGGTCGCCAAACTGCCACCCCCCATCCTTTTGGATGTAAACCGGCACCACTTCATATTTTTGGCGATTGGCCCCTTGGGCTAGGGCGGCGGCGATCGCCTGGGCTGAGCAAATGGACACCTCGTGCTCTCCCGAACAACCGCCAAATAGGCCCCCAATTCGCTGCTGTGCCATGGTGGCCTCCCCGCCTGTGGCAATAAATCAGCCCCATACCTACCACGTTGAGGCCCTAAGAAAAACCCTGGGAACCCTCCAGGCTTCCCAGGATGCGACAATCAGGGTGCATCTACTCCTCCGGTTTTCCCCACTAGGCCGTCATATCCGGACACAATCAAGGCACTCTAGGGCATATCCTCTGCCCACGTCCCAATCCCTCAAACCATCCAGGGACGACTCTCAACCCTCGGCATTGTTGACCTCCCGCCCCCCAACGATTGGTGCTGTGCAAAACAGCCTCGACTTGTTGCAACAGTTGATGGTCTCCGTCAGTCAGGCCCCTGACTTTCGGACGGCGTTGCAGTGTGTGATTGAGCAGGTTTGTGGCCAAACCCCCTGGGCGTTTGGGGAGGTCTGGTGGCCCAATGATGCGGGCGATCGCCTGGAGCACAGCGGCCTTTGGCACACAACCAAACCCGCATTCGCTAGCTTTGGTCCCCTCAGCCAGACCTACCACTTTGCCAGGGGCGAGGGGCTACCGGGGCGGGTGTGGGCCAGTCAGCAGCCAGAGTGGATCGACGATGTGGCCCAAGCGTCAGCCCTGCTTCTACGGACGCAGGCAGCCCTCGACCTGGGGTTTGGGGCGGCGGTGGGCATTCCCCTCTGCATCGATGGCCAAACCCTGGCAGTCATGGTATTTTTCGCCCCCCAGCCCCTGGCAATGGACGGGGGCCAGGTGCAACTCATGCACACCATCACCACCCACTTGGGGGCTGTGGTACGCCTCAAGCAAACGGAGACTACCCTGGGACAACAACAGGCATGGCTAGCTCGGCTGGTGAATGCTTTGCCGGGGATCGTGTTTACCACCGATGGTCCCCCCGATTGGGCCATGCGCTACCTCAGTGACGGCTGTGAGCGCCTCACTGGGTACAGTAGTGCAGCCTTGACCCAATGCCCATCGGAGTTGACCTATAACGCGTTGATCCATCCCCAAGACTTGGCGCGAGTCCTAGCCTGTATCCAACAGGCAGTGGACCAGCAGCGCCCCTATGAGGTGGAATACCGCTTAGTCACCCGTGACGGACAAGAGAAATGGGTGTGGGAAAAGGGCGCTCCCACCTATGATCCCCAGGGCAGATTTCATGAATTGGAGGGCTTTATCACCGACATCACGGCCCTGAAGCAGGCGGAGGCCACCCTGCGCGATCGCGAGCGATTCATGGGGTTGCTGCTCAACAGTGTGCCCCAGCAGTTGTTTTGGAAAGATATCCATGGTGCTTACTTGGGGTGCAACCAGCGCTTTGCCAACCACCTGGGGTTAGATTCCCCCACCGCCATTGTGGGGCAGCGGGATGAAGACATCGCCCTCTATAGCCCAGGGGAAACCGCGCGGTTTCGGGCACGGGATCAGACGGTGATTGAAACCGGGGAGCCCAGCCTAAATGTGATTTCCGCCCAACCCTACGCCGACGGCAGCCGCCGTTGGGTGAATGTCAACAAGTTCCCTATTTTTGACCATCAGGGGCAGGTGGTGGGGGTCCTGGGGGTCCTGGAGGATGTCAGCGATCGCCTAGCGGCCAAAGAGGCCCTAGCCCGCCGGGAAATCTACTTTGCGGCCCTAGTGGAGATCCAAGAGCAGTTGCTGGCATTGGATGACACCGGGGATGGCGATCGCTATGCCGCCCTGTTGGCTCCCCTCGGGGTCGCCGCCGGAGCCAGCCGCGTGTATATCTACGAAGCGGTGGCAGGCTCGCCCTATTTTCGCCAATTGGCGGAATGGAGTAGCCCCGGCATCGCCTCCACCGTGGGGCATCCCGCCTTCGCCTATCTGCCCTGCGATGGCCCCTTCCAGGCCTGGGCCGATAGCCTCCAGGCAGAACAGGTGATCAACCAAACGGTGGATCAGTTCCCCCCCCCAGTCGCTGCCGCCCTGGGTGCCCCCCCAGCTAGCGTGCAGTCCATCCTGCTGTTGCCCCTGATGGTGAAGGGGCAGCTCTACGGCACCATCGGCTTTAGCAACTGTGTCGAACCCCGACCGTGGACCCGATCGGAGATCACCCTCTTGCAGGTGGCCGCCAGCGCCATCGCCCTCTCCATCGAGCGCCATCAGGCAGAGCAGTCCTTAAAGCGGGCGGAAAGCAACTACCGCAGCATTTTTGAAAATGCCGTGGAGGGCATTTTTCAAAGCACCCTGGAGGGCCGCTACCTCACCGCCAACCCCATGCTGGCCCACATTTACGGCTACGCCTCCCCCGAGCATCTGATGGCGGAGTTGACGGATATTCAAAACCAGCTCTACGTGGACCCGCAACGGCGGGCCACCTTCGTGCGCCAAATGATGAAGCAGGGGTCGGTCTTGGGGTTTGAGGCCCGCGTTTACCGCCGGGATGGCACCATCATTTGGATTTCTGAATCGGCGCGGGTGGTCTACGACGCGGAGGGGCAGCCCTCCCACTTTGAGGGGACCGTGGAGGACATCACCACCCGCAAACGGGCGGAGGCAGCTCTGCTGCACCGCGATCGCCTGTTGCAAGGGGTGGCCCAGGCCAGTCAACACCTGCTGACGGCCCCAGATCTAGAGGCAGCCATGCCCCAAATGCTGTCCATCTTGGGCCATGCCGCCAATGCCGACCGGGTCTATGTCTACGAAAATCACCCCCACCCCACCACGGGCGAGCCGTCCATGAGTATGCGCTACGAGTGGACTCGCCAGGGCATCGTTCCCAGCATTCACCAGCCCCATTGGCAAAATCAGCCCTACAGCACCCACGGCTTGCAGCGGTGGTATCGCACCTTTTTGGCCCGACAGTCCATTCGGGCGATCGCCCGCCACCTACCCGCTGCGGAGCGATCGCTGCTGGCCAAAGACGGCATTTTATCGATCTTGATGGTGCCAATTTTCATTGACCAAATCCTGTGGGGTCACATTGGGTTTGATGCCTGTTGCCAAGAACGCCGCTGGAGCGCCAACGAAGAATCGATTTTAGTGACCATTTCCGCCAGCCTAGGGGGGGCTTTGAAGCGCCAACGGGCCGAAGCCCAAATGCGCCACCAAGCCTTCCACGATGCCCTAACGGGGCTGCCAAACCGCGCCCTGTTTAATGA
>JAQCHG010000306.1 GCA_027619675.1 Cyanobacteriota bacterium | reverse complement strand
AAACTCACGCAAGCTGCATCCGCAGAATTGCCAATCCTTGAGGGGGCTTGGGGACATTAAGGGGGGCGGCTAGGCGATCGCCAGCGCTTCCTGGCGCAGCTTGTCGATCCACTGGCCCATGCCGTCGGCATTGACTCGATAGCTGACGGGGTGGGCGATGAGGCGGGCGGTGCTGTAGTAGAGCACCTCCAGTTCCATCAAATTGTTTTCCTTGAGGGTGCGCCCAGTGGACACCAAGTCCACGATCGCCTCCGACATGCCCGTAATCGGTCCCAGTTCCACCGAACCGTAGAGGGGCACAATATCCACCGGCAAATCCAAGCTTTGGAAATAGGCGCGGGCACAGGTCACAAATTTGGAGGCCACCCGGCTGTGGGGAGGCAGATCCAGGGCCGATCGATAGGGGCTGCTGGCCTTCACCGCCACGGACATGCGGCAGCCACCAAAGCCCAAATCCGCCAATTGGGCCACATCGGGCTGCTTTTCCTGGAGCACGTCATAGCCAACGATGCCCAATTGGGCCTGGCCATATTCCACATAGACGGGCACATCCTGGGCGCGTACCAGCAGCGCTTGGGCCTGGCCCGTGGTGTCAGGGATTTGCAGTTGGCGGTTAGAACTATCCAAAAAGCCGCTGAAATCTAGCCCAATCGCCTGGAATAGGCGGATGCTGTCTTTCAACAGGGCTCCTTTGGGCAGTGCAATGGTCAGCATGGTGGTCTCCGACCCAAGGACCCGTTGATCCTAGCAGGGGGCGACCCTAGGGCGATCGCCACATTGGCATTGCGACCACCCCAACCCCCCAGATCCACCTGCCCCGCTGTTGGCTGTTCTTCAGCGGCCCCTAGGTTTTATTAATGTTTAACAGGGACACCATTGAAGAATTGGTCGGTATCAGCGGAAATTCCGGCAAATTTCCCGGTATTTCCGCACCCATCGGCAACCTTGACCCGACTGAGGGCTGTCATCAATTAATATCAGAACCCTTGCTATACAAAGGCTACAGCTCCTCAGTCGATACCCACCGTAGGCGCGGTCAGGGTGGCCCAGCCCGCCATTCACCCTGAGTTGAGGACGCGCCTTCGGCGGGCAAAATCCCCAACAGCCTTTTGTGGCAAGGGCTAGGCCCCATCCCGAACCGTAGTAGAATGCAAAGGTTTGTAAACCACTCTCATTTCAGAAAACCAGCGGATTCGGGCAGCCCCTCCGGGGGCGAGGCGATCGCATCGGTGAGACTAGCCAATAGTTTGGGCCTCCCTCTCGCGCCTGCCCCTCCACTCGACCGTACCGAAACTTTTCACTCACACTGATAGGACTTCGGATGCTGGGGACTCGATGCCTAAAGAAGCTGCTGTTTGGGGGGTTGTATGGAGATGAAATCCATTCATGACTGCGACGACTGAAAGGTTAGCTTCTGACGGTTCCCAAGAATCCTTTGAGCATCTACATCTACGGGACATCATTCAAACCCTACCGACCCAGTGTTTTGAAAAAAGTACTGGCTTGGCTTTGCGGGCGGTGGTGATTAGCGTGACGGCAGCCATTGCGGGATACACGGCGATCGCCCTAGCCCCCATTTGGCTCTTGCCCTTGGCCTGGATTTTTACAGGCACCGCCTTGACCGGATGGTTTGTGATTGGCCACGACTGCGGCCACCGCTCTTTCTCTAAAAAACGGTGGGTGAATGATTGGGTCGGCCACTTTTTTATGCTGCCGTTGATTTATCCCTTCCATAGCTGGCGGCTGCTCCATGACCACCACCATGTCCACACCAACAAACAGGGGGTGGACAACGCCTGGCACCCTTGGGAACTGGAAGACTTTGGTAATGCCCCCCAATGGTTGCAGGTGACCTATCGTGGCTTCCGCAGCCGCCTCTGGTTTATGGCCTCCATCATCCATTGGGCCGGGCTGCACTTTAACCCCGCCAATGTCGCCCCCCGCGATCGCAACAAGGTGAAATTGTCCGCCGCCGTGGTGATTGTCTTTGCGGCGATCGCCTTCCCCACCTTGATTGCCACCACCGGCATTTGGGGCTTCGTCAAGTTCTGGCTGATGCCCTGGCTGGTCTACCACTTCTGGATGAGCACCTTTACCCTGGTGCATCACACCACCATGGATGTGCAGTTCCGCCCCGCTGGGGAATGGAACGCCGTTGAAGCCCAACTGGCGGGCACCATCCACTGCACCTATCCCCGTTGGGTGGAAGTCCTCTGCCACGACATCAATGTCCACATTCCCCACCACGTTTCCGTGGCCATTCCCTCCTACCGTTTGCGTCAAGCCCACCACAGCCTGAAGCAAAACTGGGGCCACCACGTCCGGGAAGCGGTCTTCTCTTGGCAACTCCTGAAGGACATCGTGGACTACTGCCACCTCTATCACCCCACCCGCGCCTATCAGCGCTTCTGTGAACTGCCGTAAGCCCATGGCCACAGGATGCTGCGACAACAGGGCAGGATAGCGGGCGGTAGGCTTAGCCGTCACCAAGGGCTTACCCCTTGGTCTCCCCTGGGGTAGCCACCGAACTAGCATCACGGGATCAACGCACCCTGGCCCCAGCATCCAACAGCGCTCAACCCCAGGTTTCTAGCTCCTTACTCCCAACGAGGATATAAGGCTGGTCTAGGAACCTGGGGTTTGTTGTGGCCGCTCTGCTGAGGTATATCGGTTGTCGCACGGGTGGGTGGCGGGTGACTCAGGATCTGCGGCATGTGTGTACCCCAGATCCTGGCAGCGCGTCAGGGTTGCTGTAGGGCATCGCGAAAACGGCAGCGCCCCAGGGACAGATCAAATAGGTGGAAGCCATATTCCCGCGAGAGGTCTTCAAAGACCCGCAGCCCCCGCACACTGTTGCCGTTTTTGTCTAAGGGGGGCGAAAACACCGCAATGCCCGCCAGGTTGGGAACCACCGCCAAAATCCCCCCCGATACGCCACTTTTGGCGGGAATCCCCACCCGGTAGGCCCATTCCCCTGCAAAGTTGTACATGCCACAGGTGTACATAACGCTGAGGATGTCGCGAATGTAGGCGGAGTCTACCGCCTGGGTACCTGTGAGGGGATGGCAACCCTGGTTGGCTAGGGTGGCGGCCATGACCGCTAGATCCTGACAGGTGACCAGCACAGCACATTGCTGAAAGTACAGGTCTAAGGCTGCTTCAATGTCGCCGTTGATCATGCCGAAGTTCAGCATGAGGTGGGCCATGGCCCGGTTGCGGTGGCCGGTATCCCGTTCTGACAAGAAGGTGGACACGTCCACGTACACCTCGCGCCCGATGTAGCGCTCAAACATGGCCAACAGTCGATTTAGGCGCTCCGTTGGATCTGCCCCCGTAATCAAACTGGTAGTGGCGATCGCCCCCGCATTCACCATGGGGTTATCGGGCCGTTTGGAATCCTCATCCAGGCGAATCAGGGAGTTGAAGGGATCCCCCGTCGGTTCGACCCCCACTTTTTTTAGCAGGCGATCGCGGCCATAGTCCTCCAGGGCCATGCCGTAGACAAACACTTTGGAAATGGATTGGATGGTAAATTGCTGGGCCACATCCCCCACATGGAAACACTGGCCATCCACCGTGACCACGCTCAGGCCAAACCACTGGGGGTCAGCCTTGGCCAGTTGGGGGATGTAGCTGGCCAGGGTACCGCTGGACAGATCTCGGTAACGGTGATGCAGACTTTCGAGCAGGGCTTGAATCGGGGCCATGGTGATGCGGTAATTTGCCCCCATGCTAGGGGCTGTCATCCATTAACGAAAGAACCCTGGTTGTACAACGGCTACAGCCCCTAGCCATATTTATGGGGCGGGCGCAGTAAGGCTTACCCAGCAAGGCTTTTATCTATACTTGACGACGCGTTCTAAGTAGGTAAGCTCAATTATCTTGTAGACGGGTTTTCTCCCTTTGGGAGACGCTGACGCGTTGGCTGTGCCTGCCTGAAAGGCATACGACTTC
>JAQCHG010000305.1 GCA_027619675.1 Cyanobacteriota bacterium | reverse complement strand
GCGATCGCGTTGACTGTACCCACCGCCATTTATATCTCCCTGGTGCGCAGCGTCGATCGCTACGAAAAAGAACCGCCCCTGTACCTCACCTATGCCTTTATCTGGGGGGCGGTGCCCGCCATCATCGCGGCCTTGGTGTTGCAGATTGCCTTTTCCATTCCCGTGGCGTTGATCTTGGGGGATGCCAGCCTCGAAAGTGAGTTGGTGCAGGCGGCCCTGGGGGCACCCATCACCGAAGAAATCCTCAAGGGCATGGCGGTGGCGCTGATCTACTTGACCCAGCGCAAGGAATTTGACGGCTGGGTGGATGGCATGGTGTATGGGGCCATGGCCGGGTTTGGGTTTGCCTATGTGGAAAATATTTTTTATCTGATGGGCACCACCAGCACCGAGGAATGGATCACCCTATTTGTTCTCCGCACCATTGTGTTTGGGGGGCTACACGGCTTTTGGACAGCCCTGACGGGGATTGGCTTTGGCCTAGCCCGCTACCGCCGTAACCTGTTCACCAAGGTCTTTTTGATCAGCGGCGGTTTGCTGTTAGCCATGGTGGGGCACCTGATCCACAATGCTGCCGCTACCCTGGCAGTGGTGACGGATGGGGCTTCGATCCTGTTGGCGCTGCTGAACTATGGAGCCCTGGCGGGGGTTATGGCCCTGCTGTGGCTGGTGGCGGCTTGGGTCGATCGGGCGCGGCTGCGGCAATATCTCAAGGATGAGGTCCCCACGATTTTGTCCACCAAGCTGTATGAAGCCCTGGGGCATCGCCGCCGTTGGCAGCAGTTGGGGCGATTAGGGTTATCAAAGGCCCAGCAGCGATCGCTGCTGCAACTGGCGGCAGAGTTGGCCCAAAAAAAGCTACAGCTTCAGAAAATGGGGGATGAGGGGGGCAACCAAGCGGAAATCGCCCGCCTGCGCCAAGCGATCGCGGCGACGGTCCAATCCCGTCCCTAGGGCGCATCAGTCAGGATTTACCCCTATCAGCCATGATCTTTCTCAAACGCACCCCCCTAGCCTGGTTAAACCTGATCCACGATCGCTGGAAGTTTCTCACCTCCCTGGCGGGGGTGGGGTTCGCGGTGCTGCTGATGTTTCTGTTTACGGGGTTTATGAATGCCCTCTACGACAGCCAACTGCAATTGTTGGAAAGGCTGAACGGCGACATCATCATGGTGAACCGCCTCAAGAGCAACATGTTTGTGCCCATTGCCTTCGCCCGTCGCCGCCTCGACCAGGTGCGGGCCTACGCTGGGGTAAGTGATGCCTATGCCCTCTACATTAGTGAGGCCAACTGGAAGAATCCGATCACCCAACGGACTCGTCCGGTGCGGGTACTGGCGTTCAATCCGGCGGACCCGGTGTTGCCCCTGCCGGCGGTGCTCCAGCAGCGAGATCGCCTGCAACGGCTCAACACCGCCCTGATTGACACCAAAGCCAGGGCAGAACTGGGACCCACCACAGCGGGGGTGATCACGGAACTGGCGGAGCGGGAAGTCCGCATCGTCGGCACCTTTACCCTAGGGACAGACTTTGCCTCCGGGAACGGTAACCTGATCATGAGCGATCAGAACTTCCTGCGGTATTTTGCCAACCGGGGGCCTGACGAAGCGCAACGCAGCTTTGCCACCGCCGATGTGGGGCTGATTAAGGTGGCCCCCGGTACCGCCATTGAGCCCTTGGTGGCGGTCTTGCAACAGGAAATTCCCAACGATGTGCTGATCTTGCCCCGCGATGGCCCCGACGGTTTTGTCCAGCGGGAGCGCGCCTACTGGGAAGAAAACACCAATATCGGCTTTGTGTTTTCCCTGCTGACGGGGATGGGGTTTGTGGTGGGGATCATCTTGGTCTACCAAATCCTCTATACCGACGTGGCTGACCACTGGTCTGAATACGCTACCCTCAAGGCCATGGGCTATCGCAACAGTTTTCTGTTCTGGGTGGTGATCCAAGAGGCGTTGATCCTCTCGACCCTAGGGTTTATTCCTGGCTTTTTGGTGGGGGGGCTCTTGTATGGGGTGACGGGCAATATTACGGGGTTGCTGTTTCGCATGACCCTGGGCCGGGTGGTGACCCTCTACGTCATGACCTACATCATGTGTTTCATTTCCGGGGCGATCGCGGTGCGTAAGGTGCAGGCGGCGGATCCAGCGGAGGTCTTTGGCCTATGAGCGCGGCTACCCCAACGGCCTTGGCCCCAGCGGTGGCCATCCGCCAGTTGAACTATTACTTTGGTCGGGGTGATCTGCGGAAGCAGGTGCTCTACGACATCGATTTGCACCTGCCGCCGGGGCAGATCGTGATCATGACCGGACCGTCAGGCTCTGGCAAAACCACCCTGTTGACCCTGATTGGGGCATTGCGATCGGTGCAGTCCGGCAGCTTGCAGGTGTTGGGGCAAGAAATTGCCGGACTGGGCAAACACAAACTGGTGGAAGTGCGCCGCAACATTGGCTTTATTTTCCAGGCCCACAATTTGTTTGCCTCCCTTACCGCCTGTCAAAATGTAGAGATGGCGGTGGAGTTGCAGGGCCAGTTCCACAGCAAGCGAGCCCAGGCGGTCCAGATGCTAGAGCAGGTGGGGCTGGGCGATCGCGTTGATTACAAGCCGGGGTCCCTATCTGGGGGGCAAAAGCAGCGGGTGGCGATCGCCCGTGCCCTCGTCAACAGTCCTCGGCTGATCCTCGCGGACGAACCCACCGCCGCCCTAGACAAAAAATCCGGTCGGGATGTGGTCACCTTGATGCAGCACTTGGTAAAGGAACAGGACTGCACCATCCTCATGGTCACCCACGACAATCGCATCTTGGACGTGGCCGATCGCATCATTAACCTGGTGGATGGCAGCCTGGAATCCGATGAAAATCTGGAAACCTTTGTGGCCACCCACGATCCCAAAGCCCTCGATCGCCGCATGTTCATTCTGTAATCCCCCAGGCTGACAACCCGCCCCCGTGCCGTCCCCAGGGCTGATCTACCTTTTCTTCTCCCATCACCATGGCGCTGTCCTTTGAAAACCCGGTGCAAGCCACCACCTACCAAAAGGTCGAGACCTATCTGAAACAGTCCCACCTGTTTCAGAATGCGTTGCGGGCCGATCCCCAGCTTCCCAAATTTGATATCCTCTACGGCTCCACCCTAGTGGAAATTGAGGTGCTGTCGTGGCAGGACCATCCCTGGCAGAGTGCAGACATGGCGATCGTCCGGGCCACCAGTTGCGTCACCGTGGGCAGCAGCGTCAACCACGACCTGATGCACTTTTTGCTCTCCGAGAATCGCCGCATGCGGTTTGGGGCCTTTCACCTCGACGAAGCGGGCCAGGTGCGCTTTGCGGAAAGCGTGCTGGGGGGCGACAACATGGACCTGCGGGAACTGCAAACCTGCATCCTGGCGGTGGTCACCATTGCGGATACCTACGACGATCTGATCGCAGAAAAATTTGGCGGCTACCGGGCCATCGATCGCATCAACCCCGAAGACTTTGGCCCCTTGGGGGAAGCGGTCTCCGCTGTTTCCTAATCGCATATTTCCTAATCGAATCGGAGGCGGACCTGGTGCTAGACCCCAGGCTGGATGCCTGGGGCAGAATCGGCCAAGCCCCCGATAACTGACAAGATTGGGCACCTGGCTGGCCTCGGACTGACGCAAAACCCGCCTGAATTCCCGGCGTTCCGTTGGGGCCAGGAGCTTAAACCCCTGGTCCATCGGTGTGGCGGCGTCAGTCCTGTTGCCCCACCCGCCCCCGTTCCAATTAATAAGCTCATGGGGATAGCCTGTGCCTAAAGCCCATCCCCGTCGGGCTGGGGGGTGAGGACAGTTTGGGGCGAGGGACTGTCGCCACCGGGGATCGGGGCCGGGGACAGGGGAACTGGGAGCCGCTGGGCCTGGACCTCCAACACCCGAGGGCCATCCATGGCTGTGACCGTCCATTCGATATTGCCGTATTGAACGCTGTCCCCCTCGGCGG
>JAQCHG010000304.1 GCA_027619675.1 Cyanobacteriota bacterium | reverse complement strand
GCAGGGGCAACAGGTTGGAGAGGTTGGTCAAGGTCACCAGCAGCCAAAGATTGTCGAACTGGGTTTCTGTCACCCCCAGCCAGTGGGTCAGCACCGCCCCCAACTCGTGGGACAGCAGCCCCGCCAAATTCAAAATGGACATCAGCAGCGCAAAGAGGGTGGCCTCTACCCCTGGTGGACAGAGGCGGGCGGAGAGCACCAGCACGGGCATGAAGGAAATTTCCCCCATCACCGTCAGAATCAAACTGTCCCCCAGACTGAACCAGTGGTCATCAATGCCGATCGCCCGATTGGTGTGGGTGACCAGCAGCAGGGTGGTCAGCCCCAGCAGGGTAGACAGCACCGTAGTCCAGGCAAAGATGGTGCGAAAGGGCACCGCCTTGAGAAACCGCTGAAACACCCAGATGCCCATCAAGGCGGCGATGCTGGTGACCAGGCGCACCCGCCCCAGAAACTCCGGCTGAAAATGCAGATCGTTGGTGGTGAAAAAGAAAAAGGCGGAATCGGCACTGGGGGTAGCCTGCCAGAGAAAGATGAACAGGGCAGGCATCCATATCGCCCGTTGGGAGATAGCCCCCTTCAACTGGCGTAACTGGCCACCAATCACCCGCCAGACCCCGGTTTCCGTCACCGGATCTTCCGCAATCAGCCAGGCCACCAGCGAGACAATGAGAGGGAAGGAGGCGGTGATGCCGAAGACGAAACGGGTGCTGACGTGCTCCAGCAGCAGCCCCCCCAGGTAGGCGGTAATGATGCCCCCCACGGCGGAGGCCCCCCAGGCGAGGGATTGCAGGGCACCGGCATCACTTTGGGACTCTTGCCGCGCCCGCTCTACCACGAGGGAATCGACAATCACATCCCCCACCGCCACGGAAAGGGAGCCCAGGGTCAGGGCCGCGATCGCCGCCCAGCTACTGTCCACGACGGTGGCCATCGCCAGCCAAGACAAGGTCCCCAGCAGCCCCGACAGGATCAGATAAGGGCGTCGCCGATAGCCCCAAATGGGGAACCCATCGGAGATAAACCCAAACAGGGGCTTCACCGTCCACGGGGCCATGGCGATCCCGGTGAGGGCAGCCACCTCCGCCGGGGTCAAGCCCAGGTCATCCTTCAAGAAAAAGCTCACCGCCAAACGCGCTAAGCCCAGCACCCCCTGAACGAAATACACCAGCAGGATGGCGGTCAACTCTAGGGTGAGGGGCTGGCCAAAGAGGGTGCGGTTTTGCAACCACCCCTTAAAGCCACGGTCGTCGGGACAGGAAACGGTCATGCAAACCTAGGGTGACGACAGCAGGATCCTTTACAGCAGGATCCTTTGTTGAGATTTGTGAATCCTCCCCCTCATGATAAACACTCCCGCCATGGCAGTCAGGCGATGGCGAGTACAGCGCAGGGTAAATTTGCCATCCCCCTGCGCCCCATCCCCCCGGCTCCCTTGCTCTCCAGCCTCCCCTCAGCCCCTCCGTAAATCGCCCCAGTTCGGGAACCCGTACACCCGTAGCCATTGAGGCGACCAGGGCTAGGCGCGTAATCTAGCACTCGGAGCGTGAGAGTGCTAATGGCTAGCGGGACCGTCCCCTGGACAGTGCCGTTCTTTTAGTGCCACCACTGTTTCGGCATAAGGATTTTTTGGAGAGTTGTCAGTATGGCTGCTGTAACCCTGAGCGCGTCCGGCGTGACTCCCCTCGGCGATCGCGTATTGGTCAAAGTGAGCGCATCGGAAGAGACCACCGCTGGGGGCATTTTGCTACCCGATACCGCCCGGGAAAAGCCCCAAGTGGGCGAAATTACCGCCGTTGGCCCCGGCAAGCGCAACGATGATGGCACCCGTCAGACCCCCGAAGTCAAGGTGGGCGATAAGGTGCTCTATTCCAAGTATGCAGGCACCGAAATCAAGCTGGGCACCGATGAATATGTCCTGCTGTCCGAGAAGGACATTCTGGCGGCCCTGGCCTAGAACTGTCGGGACTGGCGTCAACGCACCCATGGGGCAGGTTAGCGCCTGCCCGCAACGGACTTAGCGAAACCGTGAACATGGCAGCCCGCTGGCCTCAGTCCCCCCGTTTGCATTGCATTCCTCACCCCCAACAAAGGATTTTCAACCATGGCTAAGCGCATCATTTACAACGAAGATGCCCGTCGCGCCCTCGAAAAGGGTATGGACATGCTGGCGGAGGCCGTCGGCGTCACCCTCGGTCCTAAGGGCCGCAACGTGGTGCTAGAGAAGAAATTCGGCGCACCCCAAATCGTCAACGACGGTGTCACCATCGCCAAAGAAATCGAACTGGAAGACAACGTTGAGAACACCGGGGTTGCCTTGATTCGTCAAGCGGCTTCCAAAACCAACGATGCGGCTGGAGATGGCACCACCACCGCCACCGTGCTGGCCCACGCCATCGTTAAGGAAGGGCTGCGCAACGTCGCCGCCGGGGCTAACGCCATCTCCCTGAAGCGGGGGATCGATCGCGCCACCGCTTACTTGGTGGAAGAGATCGCCAATCTAGCTCGCCCCGTGGAAGATTCCAACGCCATCACCCAGGTGGGCACCATCTCCGCCGGCAACGATGAAGAAGTGGGCCAAATGATCGCCGAGGCCATGGACAAAGTGGGCCGCGAAGGGGTCATTTCCCTGGAAGAAGGCAAGTCCATGACCACCGAACTGGAGGTCACCGAAGGGATGCGCTTTGACAAGGGCTACACCTCCCCCTACTTCGCCACTGACACCGAGCGCATGGAAGCCGTCTTCGACGAGCCCTTCATTCTGCTCACCGACAAGAAAATCACCCTGGTGCAGGATCTTGTCCCCGTGCTAGAGCAGGTGGCCCGCGCGGGTCGTCCCCTGGTAATCATTGCCGAAGACATTGAGAAAGAAGCCCTGGCCACCCTGGTGGTGAACCGCCTACGCGGGGTGCTGAATGTGGCCGCAGTGAAGGCCCCTGGGTTTGGCGATCGCCGTAAAGCCATGCTGGAAGACATGGCGGTGCTCACCGGCGGTCAGGTGATCAGCGAAGACACCGGTCTGAAGCTAGAAAACACCAAGATCGACATGCTGGGCAAAGCCCGTCGCATCACCATCACCAAGGACAACACCACCCTGGTGGCGGAAGGCAACGAGGCCGCAGTCAAAGCCCGCTGCGAGCAAATCCGTCGTCAAATCGATGAAACCGAGTCCTCCTACGACAAGGAAAAGCTCCAAGAGCGGTTGGCTAAGCTCTCCGGTGGGGTGGCGGTGATCAAAGTCGGCGCTGCCACCGAAACCGAAATGAAGGACCGCAAGCTGCGCCTAGAAGATGCCATCAACGCTACCAAAGCGGCGGTGGAAGAAGGCATCGTCCCCGGTGGCGGCACCACCCTGGCTCACTTGGCCCCCACCCTCGAAACCTGGGCCGGTAGCAACCTCAGCGGTGAAGAGCTGATTGGGGCACAAATCGTGGGCCGCGCCCTGGTAGCTCCCCTGAAGCGCATCGCTGAAAACGCGGGCCAAAACGGCGCGGTGATCGCTGAGCGGGTGAAGGAGAAAGACTTCAACGTGGGCTACAACGCCGCCAATGGCGAATTTGTGGACATGTTTGCCGCTGGCATCGTGGACCCCGCCAAGGTGACCCGTTCTGCCCTGCAAAACGCCGCTTCCATTGCGGGCATGGTGCTGACCACCGAGTGCATCGTGGTGGACAAGCCCGAGCCTAAGGAAGGGGCTGGCGCTGGCGCTGGCATGGGCGGCGACTTCGACTACTAAGCCCAAACACCCGCAGGACTAACGCAGTCACACCGTTGGCACAAGGGGCTTAAGTCCTTTGTGCCAACGGAACACCGAGCATTCGGAAGCGGGTTGCGTCAGTTCTAACCGGGTTAGGTTTCAGTGGGGACGGTTCCTATTTGGGAATCGTCCCCTTTGTCATTTCTATATGAAGTCCTGCTAAGTAGGTAAGCTCAATTATCTTATAGACGGGTTTCGACTCCGCTCAACCCTCAAATCCTTGC
>JAQCHG010000303.1 GCA_027619675.1 Cyanobacteriota bacterium | reverse complement strand
CAGTTCTTCATATTTAGTCGTTGCCCAATAGTCGTTCTCCACCGCCCGCAGTTGAATCGCCTCCGCAAAGGCTTCGCGAAACTTGGAGGCCCGCAGGTAATCTTCAGCGGTGGCAAAAATTTCGGCGGCGTCGGCCCAAATGGTTTCCCAGGCTGAGATCCGCTCAGAAACGACGGCGGCAGCGGCGGTGTGGCCAGGGATGCGGCGGGCGATGGCGATCGCCTCCTCCAATTTCCCTTCATGGAAGGTGCGCTCAGCAATGTCGAGGATTTGCTCAGACCACAGCTCTACCCGCTCGTTAATCTCAGCCCGCAGGGGGTGATCCTCCGGTAGTCGCTCCACCAGGGCGATCGCCGCCAATAGACTTTCCACAGACCCTTGATCGGCGTAGGCATCGGCACATTGCAGCCGGGTTGAAGCGGAGGCGGTGGGCCAGAAAATGGCGCGACAGTTGGGCAAATTGGGAATGCGGAACAAACTCACCGCTGACGCCGTGGCCACCCCGCCAAACAGGGCCAGCACGACGACGGACCAGAGGGTCCAATTGCCCGCCAACTGCCGCCACAGGGCGGGTTTCAGGGGCACCGCTGGGGAAGACTGGAGCTGCGATCGCAGGGACGCCACCTCTGGGCGCGGACGGGGGATGGGCTGAGGAGGTTGGGCCGGACCCCGACGGCGATCCTGAGGTGCAGCGGTCTGGGCCTGGGGAGCGGGTCGTGGCCGCTGTCCCCGACGTGGTGGTGGCACCTGGGCACGGCCACCAGCGGCGGGTGGGGGCGACCCCGAGGTCAGGGATCGATAGGGCCAAGGGCGGGAATTACTCATACATCCCTAGGGGCGAATGGAACAAGGGGCAATGGAGATGGTGTGGCGGCACGCATAACCCAACGCTTCCACACCAGATGTAGATTCCCTGCTTACCGCCTTGATGTCCTGAAAGTATACTGACCCCCTCAGGAAACGCAATGGTCTGTGGTCATAAATACGCCTCGTCACCAGTGCCCTCTATGGCAGAGATCCCTGGGTTCTGAATCACTCCGATCCTTCCGTGGGCGGACCTGTGGCTTGCCCCTCGCTCCCCAGCACTGACTCTGCCTTAACCAACACATCCTTGGACAACCGCTCGCTAAAGCCGATGGTGAAGGCTACCGCCATGAAGGTGAGCCATTTCAACTCTGTACGGGTCGCATTGTCATCATTAGCCACAGCGATGGGGATCAGCCCCGATGCCATTAAGGAAAAGATCAAGGCTCCAAAGGCTCCCCCAATCACAGGCTTAAACATACCCACCAGCACTGGAACCACCGAGTCGTCATAGTGTTCTTGTTCCGGTTCTTGGTGGTAGTCAGAGAGCCGTGACAAAATACTGACCATGCTGCCTGTGGATCCGCAAATCCAGCAAAGAATCAGCAATAGGCTCGTTTCTTTAAACGCGCGATCGTAGAGCGTTGACGCTTCAGTGGCGGTTGCTTCGTAGTTTTCTCGCAGCAACCCGATGTCCTTAAGTTTGAGTTCGGTGGCCTCTAGCGCTGTGATTAAGCCTAGGGGCATCCCCACATAAAGAGGTAGGGCAATTAACATGCCCACCAGCACCTTCACCGACATGGAAGCAGACTGGCAAAAAGCATCCCCAAAGTTACCCATGGGTGCCCACAGGGGCGATCGCAGCGATCGCACTCGGGTAACCAAACTCACTCGCATAGCCCGCAGCATCCGGTAGGCTCCCTGCGCCGTCACCCCATCTGCCCCCACCTTAGCCACCGCTGCCCCCACGGTCCTCACTAGGCACTGGACTTCGATGGCTTGCTGTGTGCCGAGTGAACGATTGGGCCGATGGAGCCAAGCATCGAGGGCATTAATGGCCTGCAACAACTGGGCCAGTTCCCGTTGAATGGCATCACTTAGGATTTGGTTAGGACTCACCAGCAACGTTTGGATCTGGTCATTGAGTGCGCCCACCTGCTGCACCAAGACAGACACATCTGGCTTGGGCGGGGAAACGGTCAAATCCTCGTCAGGTAAGGCGGCCATAGATCCAGATCAGTGGTAAAGAAGAATCGGGGGCATCATGGAATGCCATTAGGGGGAAGCGATGGCTGCACAATAGGCCGCCACTAACTTATCAATCCCTGTGATGGCGGTTCCGACCACAACGGCAAACGCCCCCCGCCCTAAGGCGATCTTGGCTTGGGCTGGGCTGGCAATGCCCCCTTCGCAGATACAGGGCACCGACAGGGTAGCGACCATCTGTTCCAACAACGCGAAGCCGGGGGGCGTTGCTTGGGCGGTGACTTCCGTGTAGCCGTAGAGGGTGGTGCCGATGATATCGGCCCCCGCCGCCGCCGCCGCCTGGGCCGCCCCCAGGGTATCGATATCCGCCATGACGGGCTTTTGCAGGTCTGTGTGGATGTAGTGAATCAAGTCGGCCAGGGTTTCTCCACCGGGGCGATCGCGATCGGTGGCATCCACCGCGATGATGTCGGCCCCCGCCGCCGCCACCGCCGCCGCGTGGCGGGCCTGGGGGGTAATGTAAACCGACGATTCGGGAAAGACCTGTTTCCACAACCCAATGATGGGGACCTGCACCCGCTGCCGCACCGCTTCAATGTGGGCGGGGGTGTCTATACGTACCGCCACTGCCCCCTGCATCACCGCCGCCGCCGCCATGGCCGCGATCACCGCCGGATCATGGAGGGGTGACTCTGGTGGGGCCTGACAGGATACCACCAGACCACCCTGGAGGGCCTGAAGGGTAGGGGAAAGGGACGCCATGGCTGCTGCAACTGAAGGGGACAGACTGATCCGACGCGCCACTGCACAGGGACTGAAACCTTGCCCCAACGGCACACCGAGGATTCAGGAGCCCGCTGCGGCAGTCCTGGGGGATCAAATTCGGCTTTCAGCATCCCACGAAAGGACCTCCCGGCATAGGGTGCCGGGAATGCCGCCCCCTCGCCCCAAGGAACGACGGCAGCCGTTACCCAGGGGGCCTCAATCCCCCTGGGGATAGAGGGGGAGACGCATCTCAAATTCTGTGCCAATGCCGGGGGGGGTTTCATGGTCGGAGAAACTGCGCGATCGCACATAAAAACGCCCCCCATGCTTGGCGGTAATGATGCGATAGCTCATGGCCAGATGGGTTTCCTTCTCCAGGCGTTTTTCCACCGAAAAGGACTTCAGTACCTCCTCCTGGGCGGCGGGGGACAGGCCCGGTCCATTGTCGGCAATCACCACCGAGACCCAGCGCTGCCCCCCACTGGCCACATCCTTGGGGGGCCGACAGAGGGCGGTGGAAATGGTAATTCTCGGCGGTTCCGACACCTCCAGCACCATGCCCTCGCTGCCCATGTGCCAGGTGGCGGCATTTTCTTGGCGGCTGGTGCGTTCCAACAGGGCATCTAGACAGTTGGTGAGGATGTTCATAAACACCTGGCTTAACTGGCCGCCAAAGCAGGTGACGGGGGGCAAGGGGTCGTAGTCTCGCACCACTTCAATTTGGGTGGTGAGACGGCTTTTGAGCAGCAGCACAATGCTGTCGATGATTTGGTGAATATCCGCAGCCTTGGGATAGACATCGTCGATATGGCAAAAGTTTTGCAGGCTCAGGGCCAGTTGCTTGAGGCGATCGGCCCCGCCCTGAATGCTGCGGATGGTGCTGGGCAAATCCTCCCGGAGATAGTCCAGTTCTATTTCATCCCGCAGATTAACAATGTCGCCAGGGGGCTCAGGCAGGGCGGCCTCATAGGCAGTAATCAACGTCATCAGCTGATCGCAATAGCGGCTGACGTGGGATAAATTGCCCCAGATAAAACCCAAGGGGTCCAAAATTTCATGGGATACCCCATCCACTAACCGCCCGAGGGCCGCCATCTTCTCGTTTTGCAGCATTTGGGCCTGCACCCGCTCGTAGCGCACCTGGGTTTCAATGCCGCGAATTTGCCAGTGGGCACGGTGCAGGTCGTGGATGTGCAGCAGGCGATCGCCCCGAGGCAGC
>JAQCHG010000302.1 GCA_027619675.1 Cyanobacteriota bacterium | reverse complement strand
GCGGGTCTGGTGATCCAGCACCAAAAAGTCGCTGAGGACGTAGGTGCTAAGCAGTTGTAGGGGGACCCGCGTGGCCTTTTGGGTGTCTTCGAGATAGTCCAGCAGGCCCCCCGCTGCCCGTACCGCCAGGGGCAGGTGTTCGCAGCCGATGCCTTCCAGCGATCGCAGCCGAAAGGTCTGCAATAGCCGCTGGCGGGCTTCCGTTTGGGCGAAGGACCCCTGCGATCGCAGGGTGTAGCAAAACTGTCGCGGTAGGCAGGCGGGCAGTTGGTCAGAGTTCTCCCCAGGGCGCAGCATCGCCCGCAGATCCGGCGCGTCCGTGGGCACCAGGGTTTCCGACGGTTGCAGCCGCATCACCTCCTGGCCCAATTGCTCCAAATCGCTGGACTGGGTGGTGAAAAATTCCCCGGTAGACACATCCGCATAGGCCAACCCCCAGTGGTGGCCCGCTATCACCACCGCCGCCAAAAAGTTGTTGCGGCGGGCGCTCAACATGCCCTCTTCAATCACCGTGCCGGGGGTGATCACGCGGGTCACCTCCCGCTTCACCAACCCCTGGGCTTGGGCCGGGTCCTCCACCTGGTCGCAGATGGCCACGGCGTAGCCCTTTTCCACCAGTTGGGCGCAATAGCGATCTAAGGCGTGGTGGGGAATGCCCGCCATCGGCACCCGCCCCACATTTTTGCCCGCCTCCTTACTGGTCAGTACCAGCTCCAGCTCCCGAGCAATGGTGATGCCGTCCTCAAAAAAGGTTTCAAAAAAGTCCCCCACCCGATACAGCAGTAGGGCGTGGGGATAGTCCTGCTTCACCGTGACGTAGTGGAGCATCATGGGGCTCAACTCCTCCCAGTCCACCTCCTGGCAGGTGGCATAGCGGATGGTGTGCTTGGCTAGGCGCTCCGGTAAACCGTGGTCGGGGGAGGTGCTGGTGTATTCAGCCATGGACTCGCAGGATGCACAGGGGGGGGGGGAAGCGCCCCCATTGTATCGCTGGCGCTTGGTCCCTTCCGCTCTTGGCTTGCTCCGCGCCCCTGGACCTGTACGACGACCTTCTGGGTTGTTGACCCATCCCATCCGTTGGGTTGTGGGCTCATACCATCGACCCGCAATTTCAAAAAATAGATCCGCAATTGTACGGAAGCACCATAATTTCCTCCAAAAAACGCAAAAATAAACCCTTTCCCTTAAGGAGAATACGGCTCGATAGCACCTTGGGTCCACAGATTCAAGGCCGTGTTTAAACTATGAAACCCTATTAAGAAAAGCTTCTGATTGTTGGCGGGGTTTCAGGGGGACGGGCAATCTATCAATGGTAGCGATAGTCCCTAAGCCCCTTCAACCTGTCGTCCCTAAAGTCCAGCGTTCACGGCCTATCTGCCGACACCTTATCCTCCGCAAGCAAGCCTTTTGTTGGGGATAGACGGTTCGCTCAGTGCCTCATCTGCGCCATGTTCCGCGATGGTCCCTGTGCTTACAATCATCGATTCATCTGGAAAACTGCTATGCCTGCCCTCAACCACAAACTACAGCAAACCATCATCGACGCCGATGGTCGTTATTTGTCATCCGATGAATTGCGGCCCCTAGAACAGTACTTTGAGACCTACCAAAAGCGTCTGGACGCATACCAAGAGGTCAGTCAAAAAGGCAATGATCTGGTCTTGGCGGCCCTGCGGAAGTTTGCTCGGGTTCATCCAGAAATCATTCAACGCAGTGGTAAGCGTTGCCAGTTTGATATGACCCAAGTGCTGCGGTATATCACCCTGGCGGTGCTGCTGGACGATGAGTTTATGTTCCGTGAAAAGATGATGTTTTGGCTGGATACCATGCTGCGGGCTCACCACAAACAAGATGCCTGCTGCAAAGCCTATCACTATCTGCAAGAAGCCGCCCAAGAACACCTCAGTGCCAGTACCGCAGCCTTAGTTAGCCCCATGATCAACATCGTTTTTGAGTCGTTACAGTCCTATTCCTAAGATTCTCTGTCCTATGCCTAGTACTCTCTGGCGGCAGTCACCGTCCCCTTAGGGCCTTTACCCCTGTGTTCCCCCGCCCCAGGAAAGAGTTGGTAAATTGACGCCCCGCTGTACTAGTTGCCCCAAGCTTGCCAGCCCCCAGACGCTTTCCCTCGCCGTTCGTCCTGAAGAAAAAATGGATTAATGCGCTGATCAGACCTGACAAGGTCCGAAGCAGCGTCCCTTGTTGTCATCTGTTGAAGGACCCGGTGTGATGAAATCCTCTAAGGTTACGGTCAACCGCCATTCCTCTGTGGAGGAGCGCCAAAAGGCCCTCTACCAAATCTACGATCAAGTCCTAGAACGCCAGCCCTACGCCTATGAACATCGGGTTTTGGCTAAAGCTGAGCAGGACTTTCTCCGGGACAAAATTGGGGTGAAGCGCTTCCTCAAAATCCTAGGGGAATCGGAAGTCTATCTGAACGAGTTTTATTACAACAGCTCAAACCTCAAGTTTCTGGAACTGTGCTTTAAGCATTTCATGGGGCGTGCCCCCTATGACCACAGCGAAATGCAGGAGTACTGTGATGCCTTAATGCGATCGGGGGTCCATGGCCTGATCACGAAAATGCTGGACTCTGAGGAATATCGGAAGCATTTTGGCTGCTTTACGGTGCCCTATGCGGCGGAGACCGACCACTACCCCTCCCCCAAAGCCTATTTGGAAAATAATTTCCTCAACCATGAACTCCATGGCCAACGGGGCCATGGGGTGCCCACAATGCTGTGGCATGAGTTGGGCTTGACCTGCGAGGGTGGCCATTGCCAACTGCCGGAGCAGTTATCCCACGCCTTTACGGCGGCGACGGATCCCGATCGCCTGGAATTGCTCCAGGTCCTCCGGCGCATCCATCCTGAAGATTTGAAGGAAATCGCCGCTTCATTGCCCGCCAATCAACGGGATTCCCTGAGTCAGGCCTTGTCAAAGGCGCTGTAGGGGGTCAGGGTTGCCTCCGGTCTCACCGTCCCCTGTTCGCGTTAGCGGCTGCCCCCAAGGGGGCGGGGGACGGTGCCTCAACATTCCACATCCCCCGTTGAACCTGGCCCCGTTGAACCTGGCCCCGTTGAACCTGGACAGTCCGAAGTTTAGGGGCGAAATTCGCTAGGCTAATCGGGGTGTGGGTGGGTGTGGAGGCCCAGGATTGGCCATGGAAAAACTACAGGCATTGCAAACCCTGTTGGCGGATATGGGGCAGGCATTGATTGCCTACTCTGGCGGCATTGACAGCACGCTGGTGGCGAAGGTGGCCTATGACGTGCTGGGCGATCGCGCCTTGGCCATCACCGCCGATTCCCCCTCGTTGATGGCGGATGACCTGATCGAAGCCCAGGAACAGGCGGCGGCGATCGGCATTCGCCACGAAATTGTCGCCACCCACGAACTCGATAACCCCAACTACGCCAGCAACCCCGCCAACCGCTGCTATTTCTGCAAAAGTGAACTCCACGATACCCTCAAGCCCTTGGCCATAGGGCGGGGGTATCCCTATGTGGTGGATGGGGTGAATGCCGACGACCTGCAAGATTACCGCCCCGGCATTCAGGCGGCGAAGGAGCGGGGCGCGCGATCGCCCCTAGCCGAAATCGGCATCACCAAGCTAGAGGTGCGGGTAATTTCCCGCCATCTGGGGCTGCCCTGGTGGGGCAAACCAGCCCAGCCTTGCCTCAGTTCCCGCTTTCCCTATGGGGAGGCCATCACCCCCGAGAAATTGCAGCGGGTAGGCCGCTGTGAACGCTACCTGCGGCAGTTGGGCTGGCGACAGTTGCGGGTGCGCTCTGCCGGAGACACTGCCCGCATTGAACTACCGCCAGCGGTGATTCAACCCTTTGTGGCCCAAACCGACTTGCCCGCCCTGGTGGCAGCATTTCAAGACTTTGGCTTTACCTACGTCACCCTAGATTTAGAGGGCTACCGCAGCGGCAAACTCAACCAAGACCTGGCCCTCACCCCTACCCAGTAGCGCCCTGAAGCATTTTGGGTATATCCCT
>JAQCHG010000301.1 GCA_027619675.1 Cyanobacteriota bacterium | reverse complement strand
GGCGATGCGGCGGCGGGCGATCGCCCGGTTTGCCTTTACCCAGCCCTTCCTATCCCAACTGCCGGAATTCATGGATCCGATGCCTTGGCAGACCGTGGTGGCGGGCCGTGCCCCAGGGATGTCCGCGTCCCCCCTCTCCACGTTCCCCATTTCTGCGCCCCGAGAGGCGGATCCCCCTCAACCGCGATAGAGCAGCAACACCGATTGCAACCCGCCAATAAAGAAGCCCAAGGCACCGCCGATATTGACGATGGCCTGCAATTCACTGCGCACGATCCCCTGGATGGCCAATTCCAAATCCTGGGGAGAGGTGGCGTTGACGCGATCGATAATCACCTGATCGATATCCAGAATGGGGATGATTTGGGCCACCAGGGATTCCAAATCCCGTTCTAGGTAGCGTTCTAAAATCAGGGCCAACTCTTCGCTGACGGGCTCCAACGACTGGGTGACGGCGGGGGAGCTTTGCAGACGGTTGAGCAATTGGCTGGCCAGCAGTTGCCAGTTAATGGTGGCGCTGAGGCCCTTGAGCAGGTCAGGCCCCAGGGTTTGCAGATAGCCCCGCACCGTCTCCCGCACCGTGCGCCGCAGGGCGCGGACGGTGGCTACGGGCAGGTTTTGCAGCGACAGGCCCAGCAGCCATTCTTGCAGGCGATCGCCCACCCGCAGGGCCACCAGCAGCTCCTTGATGCGGGCGTTGCTCACCTCCCGTTCATCCAGACAAAAGGACCGCAGCCGGGTGAGGGCATTGCGGACCCCAAACAGGTTGGCCACCACCCAGTAGGTGCCGCTGGTTTGGGACCGAAAGATCTCGTCAATCACCTGGATGTTGCGATCGGTGAGGAAATCAATCAGGGTGCGCCGCAGCACATCCGGCGGCAGCACCGAGGTCAGCAGCCAGTTGGCCAACTGCTCTGCCTGCTCCTCAGAAAGCTGGAATTCCAGCAGGACCTGATCGAATACTTGGTCGATCTGGGTCTGCAAAAAGGTGTCTCGCCGTGCCCATACCCGCAGTAGCCGGGGCAGGGACTCCCCCACTAAATCCTGCAACACATTGCCCACCACCTCCGCTGTGCGGGCCTGGTTGCGGGCCTGGAGTTGATCCAACGCTAGGGATAGCAGCCATTGGATGGCCTGCTGGATGCGATCGGTGCGCAGCAGTCGCCGCGCCAGCTTTTGCAGCTCATCGGGCGTGAGCAACGAGCCCATGATCGAGTCGGCAATGCGGCGGGCTAGGCGGTCCTGGTTGCTGGGAATCAGCCCCGGCGTCAGCGGTAGCCGACGTTTGAACACATAGACGGGCCGATAGGGCCGAAATAGCATTTTGATGGCTAAATCATTGGTGAAATAGCCAATCACGCCGCCCACAATGGGGGGCGCTAAGAGTATCCAAGTCTCGGACCAAGCCATGCCAGGGAACGGGCGATCTCGCCCTGCCGCTTGCCGGGGGTGTCCCCTTGTCATCGGGATGCACCAGCCCCTCAGCGGCGGGATTTGTCGCCACATGATAACAAACCCCATCCCCTAGCGGGTGGCCACCAACACCCCCATCAGCCCCCCCGCCAAGGGGTAGTGAACGGCATGGGTAAAGCCCGCCCCGAGGGCCAAGGCCACCTGACAATCGCCCTGGGGGAAACGGTCCACACTGGGGGCGATGTAGGCATATTCCGCCGTCAACCCACAGCGATCGGCGGTGGGCACCAACACGGTGTCTAGGTACCAGCGCTGAAACTGGCGCATCACCCCATGGCTGGGGGGGTGAAAGTCCAACACAGCGGCACGGGCACCCGGTTTCAACACCCGCCGCAGTTCCCGCAGTCCTTGGGGAATATCGGTTAGGTTCCGTAACCCATAACCCAGGGTGGCGGCATCAAAGGTGCCGTCCTCAAAGGCTAGGGCCAAGGCATCCCCCTGTTGCCAGGTGATGGCGGGGTGGGGCCATTGACGGCTGGCTCGCTGCTGGGCCACCGCCAACTGCGCGGGGGAAAAATCCACCCCCCACACCTGCCCCCCAGGGGCCACCTGACGGGCCAACAGCAGAGCCAAATCCCCGCTGCCGCAGCACAGATCTAGGCAGGTATGGCCAGGGGCAGCCCCACTCCAGGCCACGGCCATGCGCTTCCAGACCCAATGCAGCCCTAGGCTGAGCTGCTGGTTAAAGTCGTCATACACCGGGGCAATGCGATCGAATAGAGCCTGTACGGTGGCAGCGGTGGGCGGGGTGGTGTCCCCTCGGTCAGGGGGAGCCTGGGGTGTGGGCATGGGGGTGGGATCAACGGTCATGGTTTCGCCAACGGGCAGGGGGGACTGGATGGGAACGAGACGGGAACGGGTTCATTATCCCTTGGGGGATTTGGATTTTGGATTTTGGATTTTGGATTTTGGATTGCGGGCGAGAGGGAAGGGACGTTTGGATTAGGACTTACGTAAACTGCTCCCGCATCCTCGGTCCGCCGTTGGGGTCAGGGGCTTCAGATCCTTGTTCATCGGTATGACCGCGTAAGTCCTGTGGATTTTGAATTGTGGGGGAGCGCGGCAGAACTGGGGCGAATGGGGACGGTAGGCTAAAGGGAAGCATCAAGCTCGTTGGCGCTTTCACCCCCTCTCCCTTTCACCCCCTCTCCCTTTCACCCCCTCTCCCTTTCACCCCCTCTCCCCAAACCTCCCATGGCAGATCAAACCTGGCTGATTACCGATGAGGGTGAACAGCGTCCGTTAGCCCTAGAGACGGTGGCGGAGCCTCAGCAGGTGTACCGTCTCTATCGGTTTTTGACGGAGTTGGAGGATATTTTGGCGGCGGAAACTGACGATGTGGCGCGGCTGGCGGCGATCGCCCCCCGTGTCCGCAAACTGTTGGTCAGTTCCTACTGGTTGCAGATGGAATACCAAGAGCCGGACCCGAAAACGGGGTGGTCGGTGAAGTTCCTGTACCGAGAGCATCAATTTCCCCTGACGGTGCAGATGGTGGCTTGGCAACCGGGGACCTGCTCCACCATCCACAACCACGCCACCTGGGGGTTGGTGGCGCTGATTGGTGGCCAAGAGAAGAATCGGTTTTGGCGGCGATCGCCAACCCCCGACCATCCCCATCGCCTGGAACCAACGGGGGAACGGGTGCTAGCCCCCGGCGACATCATCACCTTTACCCCCGGTGCCATCCACCAGGTGGAGCCCTGGGGAGAGGAACCCACCATCTCCTTTAACCTCTATGGCGTCACCCAGCGGGACCAGCGCTACCAGTACGATGTCGCCAATCAGACGGCCCGCCAGTTCTAACCCCCTAATTCATTCCCCTAATCTACAAAACACAGGGCATTGGGGTTGGTGGGGCAGACCTGGCGGGTAACGGGGTTGTTGTAGAGGTATAGCTGCCTGAGATTGGGCAGTTGCCGCAGAGGGGCGGCGTTGCTGATTTGGTTGCGGTTTAAATTCAGCGTCTCCAACGTTTCTAGGGCCGCCAGGGGGGTGACATCCGCCACCTGGTTAGTGCTGAGATCCAAGGATTCTAACGCCGTCAGGGGGCTGAGGGGGGCCAGGTCTTGGATGGCATTGGCTTGGAGACTTAAGGACTGGAGGGCGATCAGGGGCGCTAAGGGATCCAGATTTGTCACCTGGTTGTGATCGAGCGATAGGGTGTGCAGGTTGGTTAACCCTTGCAGGGGGCTGAGGTCTGTCACCTGGTTGTGGTTGAGGCTCAGGACTTCCAGTTGCTCTAGGCGGGCTAGGGGGCTGAGGTCCGCCACTTGATTGTGGTTGAGGATGAGTTGCCGCAGTTGGGGCATGGCGGCCAGGGGGCTGAGGTCCTGAATTTGGTTGTCGCTGAGCACCAGTTGCCGCAGTAGGGGGAAGCTGGTGAGGGGCTCTAAGGACTGTAACTGCTGTCCCTGGAGGTTGAGCAGGGTGAGGGTGGAGGCCAGGCGGTTGGCCTCGGTGCAGTCTTCTGTGCCCAGGGCCGCCATCAGCACCGACACCGTATGGCGGTGGGCAGAGCCCAATTCAGCCCGGAA
>JAQCHG010000300.1 GCA_027619675.1 Cyanobacteriota bacterium | reverse complement strand
CTACCTCAACTACCTGATCCGCAACATTGAGCAGGTGGCGGCGCGGGTCAAGGGGCGGGTCGTGAACCAAATGCACTGGGGCGGCGGCACCCCCAACTACCTCACCCTCGACCAGGTCGATCGCCTCTGGACTGCCCTGGCCCAGCATTTTCAATTTGCCCCCGACGCGGAAATTTCCATTGAGGTCAACCCCCGCCAGTTGGACCGCAACTATGTGCTGGGGCTGCGGCACCTGGGCTTTAACCGCATCAGCTTTGGCATCCAAGACTTTGACCCCTTGGTGCAGGCGGCGGTAAATCGCATTCAGCCCGAGGAGATGCTGTTCCAGGGCATGGCGTGGATGCGGGAGGCGGGCTTTGAAAGCATCAATGTGGATTTAATCTACGGCTTGCCCCACCAGACCGAAACCACCTTTCGCAACACCATTCGCAAAACCCTGGCCCTCGACCCCGATCGCATCGCCCTGTTTAACTTCGCCTATGTGCCCTGGATGAAGCCCACCCAGCGGCGACACATCGACCCCAGCCAACTGCCCACCCCGGCAGAAAAGCTCAACATCTTCCACCTCAGCATTGATGAACTCACCGCCCAAGGCCATCGGTTCATCGGCATGGATCACTTTGCCAAGCCCAATGATGAACTCACCCTGGCCCAGGCAGCGGGGCAACTGCACCGCAACTTTCAGGGCTACACCACCAAGCCGGAGTCGGATCTGCTGGCCTTTGGTATGACTGCCATCAGCATGTTGCACGATGTCTATGGGCAAAACCACAAGCGCTTGCAGGACTTTTATCGCGCCATGGATCGAGGGGATTGGCCCCTTGAGCGGGGGGTGACCCTAAGCCGGGACGACATCCTGCGGCGGGCGGTAATCATGGAGTTGATGTGTCAGTTTGAACTGTCGAAGGGGGCGATCGAGGCCAAGTATCACCTCAGCTTTGACCAAGATTTTGACGAGTACTTTGCCCCAGAACGGCAGGCCCTAGCGGCCCTAGCAGCGGATGGCCTGGTGCGCCTCACCCCCAACCACATTGAGGTCACCCCCGTGGGGCGGTTGCTGATTCGCAATGTGGTGTCGGTGTTTGACACCTATCTGCGGCGCAAGCAGGTCCGCCAGTTCTCCCAGTCGGTGTAGGGGGGGATCAATCAACCCTAAGTGCCCTTAGTCAGCCACAGTTCCAGTACACGACTTGGAAGGTTACGGGGAATCGAGCCCATTGACTGCTGGCTGAGCGGAGTCGTTCGCCTTGCGTCTCCCAAAGGGAGAAAGCCAGCTACACCACCGGGGTCCTGCCGTTCCCTTCGACTCCGCTCAGGGAACTGGATGTCTGCCGACTTAGCAGGCTTTTCAGCTCGTTTCAAGGCATAACCTTCCAAGTCGTGTCCAGTAAAATGCCCCCACAAAACGCCAGGGCCAAACCGCCCAGGGGAAAGGTGGGGCTAGGGTAATGGCCAGGGGACATGATCGCCTAGGCATGAATTTCATGCATACCAGCCATTCATAGATTGCTTTGGAAGTTTGGATGGCCGTCGATAGGGTAAGAGCAATGCCGCAACTGGCATTGATTCACCCACCTGGAGCAGAGAGCGATGAACAGCTACACCGCCCGAACCTTATTAGATCAACAACGGCAGCGGCTCGAAAACTGCCTCCGGCAATCGGATCAATCCATAAATAACGGGTTAAACCCACTCCCCGTTATCCTCCAGCAGTGGGGGCAGCAGATGGTGGCGTGGCTGACCCAGGGCGATCAACCCCGCATCCATCGGCAACAGCGGGGCGATGTTCAAGTGTGGCGGGTCTATGATCCCGTCGATAACCAGACCCGTTACTTCACCGAAGAAGCTGAGGTCCGGACTTGGTTAGAGCAGCGCTTCCATGGTTAGGGGCTTATCAATTCTAAAGTTGTAGGTTGGGTGAAGCGTTAGCGCAACCCGGCAGAATCTTTCTGCTGCGGGGTTTTACTTCGTTCCACCCAGCCTACGCAAATTCACAAATTGAAAGCTGACAAACCACTAGCCCGCTACAGCTTGGGTTTTTACTGTTGGGTCAGTCGCTGGGCTAATTCAGTTGTAGGACGGGTTAGCGATCGCGTATCCCATGCAGGTGTTGGGTTTCGTTCCTCAACCGCAACCTACGGCATCTTGCGTTGAATTGAAACGTCCTACTGAACACCCAATGGGCCCAGCCCTTACGGCCCAAGAATGGGGGGTGAACGGACTTGATATCAGTTGGATAAAAAAAAGCGGAAACCGATGGCTTCCGCTGGGGCAGATGAATTGTGGAAAGGATTTAAGGTAAGCAAACCCGCAGGGTAGGGTAAATGGCCCAGGGGGGCCGATCGCCCATTAATCCTCATAGATGCGGCATTCGGGGGCGTCGGGATGGGCCTCGCAGTAGCGCACAAAGGTTGACTTTTGCACCTGGCGGCGGCGAACTTTAGCCGTCTGGAGTTCTTCCACCGTTTCCCACGCGATCGCCACCTCGGGGCGGTCAGTGCCGTACATGGCCGTCAGCCGTCGGGCATGTTCCAAAGCGGCGGCGATCGCCGTATCTAGGGACGGTTGCGGGGTAGCCGTCGTGACTTCAGGGGTTGGAGCAGTGAGGGTATAAGCCATAGCATTCCAAGAGAGAGAGACTATCTAAGTTCAGTTATCGAACTTGACTCTACTGTAGTGATAATCCCAGGCGATAACAATGCCGGAATGATATAAGCTTCACCTATCTTTCATAAGGTTTACTTACCCCCTACCCGCCGTTACCCGCCGTTAAGGTCTGTCCCACTGACGCAACATACTCCCCCCTGCTTGATGTTCCGCTTGAACGTAGGGATTGAAGCCCCGTGTTCAAGCGGTGTGACGGCGTCAGGCCTGGTCTGAGCATCACAGGCACGCCTCCGGCGGCAACACCGTCCCGGCATTAATGCGGTTAAAGCCGTTGAGGTTGAGTAAGGCACTGTTGTACAGCACCGCATCCCCTTGCCACGCCTGACCCCGGCGGACGGCCAGATAGGTCGCCGGACCAAAGGGGGCAAAGGTGTCCGTTTGGCTCAACACGGTGTCCCCTGGGGTTTGTACGGCTATACCTGCCACCGTGTTCCCAGCCACTTGCCCCTGCACGCAGATGGCTTCCCCATCCACATAGCTAAAGATGCCCGCTATCCGATCCCCCTGCTTTTGGAACAGGAACAACGCGCCCCCCTCCGCCAGCAGTTCACTGGTGGGCACCACCGCTTGGGTAGACGTGCCGCTCCAGTAGCGGTAGTTGCCATCGGGCAGATCTGCGATGCGCTGGGGTGGGGCCACCACTGTCGCCTGGGTAATCAACAGCACCGTGTCACTTTGGCCGCAGTCGAGATCCCCATTACACACCGCCGCCACCACGGTGCTGGGGGCATAGGTCAACTGCGCCGTTTTGCCCACCAAGTCCTGGGCGCAAATTTCAAATGTGGCCAGTTGGGTGGAGCGTTGCCCCCCCTCGTCCACAAGGTCCACATAGCAGGCGCGATCGCCAAACACCAGGGCCTCCACCCGACCCCGGCTGGGGGGCGCGATCACCGCCGCTTGGGTAATCACCCGCACCGTTTCCGTTTGGCCACAGTCGGGATCCCCCTGGCAGGCTGCCGCCAGCACGTTGGCGGTTTCGTAGGTCAACTGCACCCGCTGACCAATCAAGTTCTGGCGGCAGATGTCAAAGGTGGCCAGGGCGCTAAAGGGTTGGCCCTCGCCATCAATCAAAGCCACCCGACAGGCGGCATCCCCGGCAGTGAGTTGCTGCACCGTCCCCTCCGTGGGCAGATCAGCGGCGGCAGGCAGGGCGCTGCCCGCCAGAATCACGGCGAGGGCCGGGGCGATCGCGGTGGGAAAACTGGCGAACCGGACAGAAACATGTGCAGTCATGGCAAACACCCAAGGGGAGCAGTTGGCATTGGCAAGGACCCCCCGCCACCGCCGTCAAAGCGGAACGGACAGGGGGCCAATTCATCAAAAAATATCACCTTGGCATTCCCCAG
>JAQCHG010000299.1 GCA_027619675.1 Cyanobacteriota bacterium | reverse complement strand
ATCGCTGGCAGGTCACAGCCCAGACCCCCGACGGCAGTGGGGAAACGACGGCCACTAGCCGCAGTTTAATTTTGGCCATCCCTGCCCCCCAGGCGTTGGCGTTGGTGGCCCACTGCCCAGGCACCGCCGCGATGCAAACCGCCCTGGCTACGGTGCGCTATGCCCCCTGTGTGACTGTGATGGCAGAGTATGGCGCAGACGTTTTTGCCCTAGATTCCCCCCTGTCGCCCCATGACCCGTGGATGGTCTGGGGGCATGAAGCAACGGCTTTTGCCTGGGCGGGGTTAGACAGCAGCAAGCGATCGGCCCCCGGCCCTCGGGTGGTGCTGCAAAGTAGCGCCACCTTTGCCCACACTTGGCTTGATCACCCCAATTTGCAACCTGGGGGGGAAGCGCTACTGCACCAAGCCCAAACCCACCTGGCCCCTTGGCTGGGGCAACCCCAACGGTGGCAGGTGCATCGTTGGCGCTATGCCCTGGTGCAGCAAGCCGTAGCTGAGCCTTGTTTATCGATATCGTCGCCGCTGCCGCTAGTGGCCTGTGGGGATTGGTGCGGGGAGCAGCCCTTGGCGGATGGGGCGATCGCGTCGGGGCAGGCCGCCGCCGGGGCGATCGCGGCACTGTTGCCCCATTCTTGAGTCTTATCCATGGACTCATTTGGCGCATTCTGGGTCTACAAGTGAGAGGATTTAGTCTCCCCAAAAGACACCTGCCTTCGGGTTGTCATTGCTGTGGTTTGTCAACTCTAAAGCTGTAGCTTGGGTGAAGCGCTAGCTAGTGCCTGGACTCAGACGAGGTGTGGCTAGGCGGGTTGCGCTTTGGGGCATCGCGATCGCGCCCGGTATGGCAGCATAATGCAGAGACACCCTACAGATACTGGAGTAGAGACGGTGGCGGCCCCCCAAGCACAGAGATACACCCCCGCAGAGATCGAGGCGAAGTGGCAGCAGGCGTGGGCGCAGCAGGGCCTAGACAAAGCCTCCGAAGACCCCAGCAAGCCTAAATTTTACGCCCTGTCCATGTTCCCCTACCCGTCGGGGAACCTGCACATGGGCCACGTCCGCAACTATACGATCACCGACGTGATCGCCCGCGTGCGCCGGATGCAGGGCTACCGGGTACTGCACCCCATGGGCTGGGATGCCTTTGGCCTGCCTGCGGAAAATGCCGCCATCGATCGCGGTGTTCACCCCGCCCAGTGGACCTACCAGAACATTGACCAGATGCGGGCGCAGTTAAAGCAACTGGGCCTCTCCTACGATTGGGATCGCGAAGTCGCCACCTGCGCCCCCGACTATTACAAATGGACCCAGTGGAGCTTCATTCAGTTCTTAAAAGCAGGGTTGGCCTATCAGAAAGAAGCGGCGGTGAACTGGGACCCCGTCGATCAGACCGTCCTCGCCAACGAACAGGTGGATAGCGAAGGGCGATCGTGGCGTTCTGGCGCGAAGGTAGAGCGCAAACTGCTGAAACAGTGGTTCCTCAAAATCACCGCCTACGCCGACGAACTGCTGCAAGACCTGGATCAACTCCCCGGCTGGCCCGATCGCGTCCGCCTCATGCAGGAAAACTGGATCGGCAAATCCACCGGGGCGCAAGTGGTGTTCACAACAGCAGCGGGGGACGAACTGCCCGTCTTTACCACCCGCCCCGACACCCTCTGGGGGGCCACCTTCATGGTGCTGTCGCCAGAGCATCCCCTGGTGGAAAAGCTGACCACGGCGGAGCAGCAGGCCGCGATCGCCGCCTACCAGGCCGAAGCCGCAGGGAAAAGCGACATCGATCGCACCGACGACACCAAGGAAAAAACCGGGGTGTGGACGGGCAGCTATGCGATCAACCCGGTCAATGGTGGGCAAATCCCCATCTGGATTGCCGACTATGTGCTGATGGGCTACGGCACCGGGGCAATTATGGCGGTGCCCGCCCACGACCAGCGGGACTTTGAATTTGCCCGCAAATTTGACCTGCCCGTCAAAGTCGTCGTGCAGCCGGAGGGGGAAACCCTGTCGGGGGAAACGATGGCGACGGCATGGCCAGGGGACGGCGTAATGGTGAACTCTGGCCCCCTGGACGGCACCCCAGCGGGTAAAGGGGAAGGCCAAAGCGTGAAGGCGGCGATCGCGTGGCTAGAGGCCGAAGGTAAAGGACAAGGACAAGACAACTTCCGCCTGCGGGACTGGTTGATTTCCCGCCAGCGCTACTGGGGGGTGCCCATCCCCGTGGTCCACTGCCCCAGTTGCGGCACCGTGCCCGTGCCCGACGACCAACTCCCGGTGGAACTGCCCCAGGATGTGGAGTTCAGCGGTCGCGGCGCATCCCCCCTGGCCAAGTTGGATCATTGGGTGAACGTGCCCTGCCCCACCTGCGGCGAACCCGCCAAGCGGGAAACGGACACCATGGACACCTTTATTGATTCCTCGTGGTACTTCCTGCGCTACGCCGACGCCAACAACGACACCGCCATCTTCGACTCCGCCAAGGCCAACGATTGGCTACCGGTGGATCAGTATGTGGGGGGCATTGAGCACGCCATTTTGCACCTGCTCTATTCCCGCTTCTTTACCAAGGTGCTGCGCGATCGCGGCTTGATCAACGTCGACGAACCCTTCAGCCGCCTGCTCACCCAGGGCATGGTGCAGGCCATCACCTACAAAAACCCCAAAACGGGCAAGTACATCCCCGTCGATCAAATCCCCGACATCGAGAACCCCGTGGACCCCGCTACTGGGGACCCCTTGGAAGGGTTCTACGAAAAGATGTCGAAATCCAAGTACAACGGCGTCGCCCCCCAGGATGTGCTGGCCAAGTACGGGGCTGACACCGCCCGCATGTTCATCCTGTTCAAAGCGCCACCGGAGAAGGATCTGGAATGGGATGACGCCGATGTAGAAGGCCAGTACCGCTTCTTGAATCGGGTCTGGCGACTGGTGACCAACTTTATTGTTTGGAATGCTATTCATAAAGCATTCCGAGGTAGAAAGTGCCTTTTCCGTAAGGATCACTATATTACTGATCTTGGTCCGATCATAGGAGACCCAATCAAACGTGAGATTTTAGTGGTTGAAAAAGAGCTGGGTGTCATCAATATCAAGCAAGTTCTGAAAGAATCTGCTGCACTAAATTCCGAAGAAATCCTTCGACTAGCCAAGGATGTGGAAACTTCGTCAGAAGACTTATTCAGACACTTGAACGAAGAAGATATTGAAGAGTACGTTTCTTGCAGGAGTATTCTTGTATTACCCTTCGTAACCCGGGACGAATGGCAAAGTCTTAGAGGGTCTGAAGAAGTTGACGCGCTCATGCTCTTTCGAGAGGATTTAAATCCTGACTATCTCCTAGAGAGAATTA
Source organism: Cyanobacteriota bacterium (assembly GCA_027619675.1). Classification (GTDB taxonomy): domain Bacteria; phylum Cyanobacteriota; class Cyanobacteriia; order Phormidesmidales; family Phormidesmidaceae; genus PCC-6406. The sequence goes on along the minus strand of JAQCHG010000299.1, from coordinate 680 downwards.
GAGAGCTTAAACCTCAGCGCCAGCGTTCAAATGAGAATGCTAATTTCGCTGGTGCCGAAGACGTTGTAGCTGCCTTTGATTCTGAACTGGGACCTCAGAATTTGGAGAAAGTTGAGAAGAACTTACGTCGTTCTATTCACACAGCCATAAAAGAAGTAACTGAAGATGTTGAAGGTGAATACCAATTCAATACAGCAGTTTCAGAGCTGATGAAGTTAAGTAATGCGTTGAATGAGATTGATCACGTATCCCCAGTTTTTATAGAAGGGGTGGAAGTGATCCTGAAGTTGCTCGCGCCATTCGCCCCTCATATCGCTGAAGAACTGTGGCAGCGTTTGGGCCATAGCGAGTCCATTCACCTCCAGCCTTGGCCCGTGCTGGATGAGTCGGCCCTGGTGGCGGATGAAATTACCCTGGTGATTCAAATCATGGGTAAGACGCGGGGCACCATCACAGTGCCTGCCGATTCCGATAAAGCGGCTTTGGAACAATACGCCCGCGAGTCGGAGGTGGCCCAGCGCTATATCGAAGGCAAGACGGTGAAGAAGGTGATCGTCGTGCCCGGTAAGCTGGTGAACTTTGTCGTGGTGCCTTGAAGCTCCAGCGCCCAAACTCCCAGGAACTCCGGCTCATCCTCTGGCCCTGGGGAGTATGGGCAGCAGGGCTGGCCTTCCTGGGGG
>JAQCHG010000298.1 GCA_027619675.1 Cyanobacteriota bacterium | reverse complement strand
GCAGGCATTGTTCAGCAGTTCTGCAAACACCCGCTCTAGGCTGGGCTGGTCACTCACCAGCAGCGGCACATCCGCCGCCACGGTGTATTGCAGTTGTTGCTGACGGCTATGGGCGCGCTCTTGAAAGCTGTTGATAATGCCGGGGAGCCAAGTGGTGAGGTCAATGCGTTGGGCATGGATGGGGTGGCTGCCGCCATCCAAGCGCTGCAAATCTAGCAGGTCATTGATCAGGCTAATTTCCCGCTCGCATTCTTCCTTCAACACTTGGTAATAGCGGGCAATGCGGTTTTGGGTGCTTTTGGCCTTTTGCAGTTCGGCGTTGAGGTCAAATTCTTGGTTGAGGGTCACCCCCAGCAGTTGCAGAGCCACCCGCATACTGGTGACCGGGGTGCGCAGTTCGTGGGAAACGGTGCTGAGGAAATCGTCCTTGAGCTGATTCAGACGTTCCAGTTCCTTCACTTGGGACTGGGCAGCTTGATAGAGGCGGGCCTGGCGAATGGCGATCGCGCATTGGTTCGACACCTGCTGCACCAGACGAATTTCCTGGTCGTTGAAGCCGTAGTCGCTGCCGTTGATCAGCCACAGATCCCCCAAAACCCCGCGATCGTCCAAAATCGGGCAGGCCAGCATCGACACCGGCCCCCGCACCGGGTTGGGCTCACGGGAGCAAAACTGAAAATATTGCCCCGCCAGCAATTGGTGATAGACCTCAGGGAAGGCTTCCATCTGGGCCACCCGTCCTTGGTAGGAGGGCAGGGAATCGTTGTACTCGTAGTAGATGGTGGACGTGCCCTGTTCCAAGTCATAAAGAGCGGTATTGGATCCCTTGGCTCCCAGGGCTCCGGTCAGTTCCTCCACCGCCGTTTGCAAAATTTGGGTTTCGTCCAGGCTATCCCGCACCCGGTCGGTGATGCGCTTGAGGGTGGCCTCAAATTCCAGTGCCTGCATCAGTTGCTGGGTGCGCTGACTGACCTGGCGCTCTAGGTCAGCATTGAGGCGACGCACCTGCTCGTACAGGTCCGTTTGGGCCATGGCGGTGCCAATTTGATTGGCCACGTCCCCGAGGGCCTCGATTTCCCATTCTTGCCAGGGACGGGGCGATCGCCATTGGTGGACGCAAATAACCCCCAACGGATGGGTGTTGTCCCCCACGGGGACCAGCATCAGGGCCTGCACCCCCAGGTCCCGCCAGTGGCGCTGGAGGTCAGGGGATAGGTCCTCTAAACCCGTCCCGATAAACCCCTGGGGGCGATCCTGGCAGTAGTTGGCCAGGGCCGTCTGCAAGTCGGTGTCCTCTGGCCGGGGCCAGCGGGGCCACTGCCCCTCGATCGCCTCCGCCAATAACCCCGTTCGGGGCGATCGCAGCCCATAGAACACCACCCCATCGACCGCTAAAAACCGTCGCAGCTCGTCCATGCTGCGGGCCAGCAGTTGCTGGGGATTGAGGGACTGCAACAGGTATTGGGCAATGGTGCCCAACAGCCGCTCCCGCTGGCTGCGCTGCTGCGGGTAAGACTCGGTGGCGGTGGCAGCATCCCGCAGCATACTCACCAGATAGGGGGGGGATGCGATCGGGGTACACCGGGTAATGTGAACGCGAAAGGTGCGGCGATTGCCCTGGGCATCTTGCAGCCCGATCAAAGATTCCTGGCTCTGGCCCGTAGCCCAGGCTTGGGCGGTAGCCTGCTCTAGGGAGGCCAAATTCTTAGGGTCAAATACCTGGCGATGGGTCAGCCCCTCTAAACTTTCCGGCGATCGCCCCAGCAACTGACAGGTGGCGGCGTTGCCATACTGCCAGCAACCCGCCCCATCCTGCACCACTACGGGATCGGCGATCGCCGCCAGCAAATCCCGCATTTCGGGGGCCATTTCAACGGTAGAATCCGAGGCTGGTAGGGGCGCAGAAGGCTGAGACATTCCCACTTTCGTCAAGCAACGGCTGGGTACCAGAACAATCCCACTATTCCCCTGCGGCCAAAGAAACGCGCAGGGGATGCCGAAGCTGCGCCGAAGGGTCAGATCCCCGCAGTGATGGGGACCCTCTGCCCTGGCTGTCGTCAACCCCAAACCCTAGCCACCTCCTCTAGACCGTCGTTTCAAGGCGCAGTTTGAGGCCAAAGACCAACCCCGCGATCGCCCCTAGCCCCAAAATTGCCGAGGGTTCTGGCACGGATGTTTCCCCCGACCCCGCTTGGCCCAAAAAGGTCAAATGGGAGAGCCCTGCTCCCCTGGGGGTGACAAAACTGCCCGAGAAGATTGGCCCGTCGTTGGTGTAGAGATTGTAGGCATTCCCCGCTTTCACCGCCCAACTGGTAATGACGGGATCAGTAGCATCGTTGGGATTGTAGATCCAATCACCGCTGATAATTTCATCGTCGTCGTTCAGTTGCAGATTCAAAAAGGTGAATTCGCTGCCGTCGATTGAGGAGAACAGGCCATTCACTTCATCGACGCTATTCAATAAACCCGTAAATTTGATCAGCGTAGCATCACCATTAATCTGACAATCCTGAAAATTACTGCCACTGCATTCATTACCCGATATCGTAGTGGGCAGCAGATTAAACGCTTGAGCAGGCAAGGGAAGGGCTGCACTCAGGACAACACCAACCGTGCTGAGGCCAAGGAACACACCAGATTTAAACAAGGCCATAGTCATAGGGACATCCGTAAAGAATCCTATGCACTAGCGTAGAGGCTTTGCCTCTTAACACCGTTCGTCTATCCCCGCAACTTGTATGAGCAAAAAAGTCTGTAATTCCCGCAATTCCCTAGGGATATCAGCCGGGTAAATTTGCGGATCAAGGGGCTGATGGGGTCAATGGATACACAGCGGCTAGCGACCAATCTGTCCCCATTAGGTTCATCAGGCTCACTGTGCAGAAGTGGGCCGCTGCCAGCAAAATGGGGACTTTTCGGAAGTTACTGAACCCTGGGGATCTGACCATGGGTAATTTGCCTACCCGCCCCCGACGGCCTCAGTCCGTCGGCGGGGTCCAGGTCCGCAGCAGCAGGGAATTGACCACCACCGTGACTGAACTAAAGGCCATCAGCCCCCCCGCGATCGCGGGGCTGAGGCTAACCCCATAGGCGGGCAACAGCACCCCGGCAGCCAGGGGAATGCCCACCAGGTTGTAGCCAAAGGCCCAGGCTAAGTTTTGGCGAATTTTGCCGACGGTGGCCCGCCCTAGGCTGAGGGCGGCAGCCACATCCAGCAGGCGATCGCCCATCAGCACCACCCCCGCCGCTTCCGCCGCAATGTCGGTACCGGAACTGAGGCTGATGCCCACCTCGGCCTGGGCCAACACCGGGGCGTCATTGATGCCATCCCCCACAAAGGCCACCCGGTGACCCGCCCGTTGCAGGGCCTGCACCGCCTCCACCTTGCCCTGGGGGGAGACTTCAGCGGTGACGGCGGTGGCGGCAATGCCCGTGGTGGCGGCCACCGCTGCCGCTACGGGGGCGCGATCGCCCGTCAGCAGATGTACCGCAAGCCCCCGCTGCTGAAGGGCGGCGACGGTGGCGGCGGCATCGGGCCGCACCTGATCCGCCACGGCAATCACCCCCAACACCTGCTCAGCAGTAGCCACATAGATGGCGGTTTCCCCTGGGGCCACCGCCGCCATGGCGACCTCGTCCGTCCCTGTGAGGGGAATCGATTGCTCCGCCAACCAGCGGCCATTGCCCAGCCAAATTCGTTGGCATCCTGCTCGCCAGGTGACGGTGGCGGCGGCCCCTAAGCCGGGGGCAGTCTGGAAGTCGCTAGCGGCCAGGGGGGGAAGATCCGCCGCTGCCCGCTGAATGGCGATCGCGAGGGGATGTTGGGTGCCCTGTTCCACCGCCGCCGCCAGTTGCAGCAGGTCTTGATCGGTGATGGCAGCAGTTTCTGACTGGGCCAGGGGATAACAGCCCCTGACCTGGGGCTGGCCCTGGGTGAGGGTGCCAGTTTTGTCGAACACCACGGTGTCGAGGGTGTGGAGGGCTTCCAGCACATCGCCGCCACGAATCAGCAGCCCCCGCTCTGCCCCCACCCCAGACCCCACC
>JAQCHG010000297.1 GCA_027619675.1 Cyanobacteriota bacterium | reverse complement strand
GGCCAAATCCATCAGTTCGCTGGCGTCGTGGGACACCACCAGCAGGCTCCAGTCCTGCTTCAACTGCTTCAGCAGACTAATGAGCTGCTGGCGCATGGACCAGTCTAGCCCCGCCGTCGGTTCATCCAGCAGCAACAGATAGGGCTGGCGAATCAACTGTACGGCCAAGGCTAGTCGCCGCTGTTGGCCACCGCTGAGGGCGTGGGGTTCCGCCTTGAGGGAAATGTGGCCCAAGCCCACGGCTTCTAGGGCGCTGTGGATGCGATCGAGGGTGAGTTCCGGGTGCCCCAGCCGTAGTTCCTCCAAAACATTGTGGCCGCAGAAGTGGCGCTCAGGAAACTGAAACACCAGCCCCGCCAACTGCTGCAAGGCTTCCGGCATCAGGTCCTGCTGTCGCCAGCGCACGGTACCCGAGGTGGGGTAAGCCAAGCCCGAGAGGATTTCTAACAGGGTGGTTTTACCCGAGCCACTGGGGCCAACTACCAACCCCATTTCCTGGGGGGCCAGCTCTAGGTTGATGGATTTGAGAATGGGCTCAGGGCTGGCGGCGGGATGGTAAACCAGATCTTGCAAATAGAGCATTCGGGACGGGCACCTCGGCGCAAATTCAGAAACAGCGGGACTGGGTTCATGCTAGGGGCTGTCATGAATGACCGCCAGAATCCCTGTTATACAACGGTTATAGCCCCTAGCTATAGGATCGGAGTGACGGCGATCGCGGCTCCCCAACCATGCCCCCGGCATGGTTGACCTGCCCTAGGATGCCCCCAGGGGCGGGGAACCCTCCCTGACCACCCCCGTCTCAGGGGGTATAGCGTAAATAGGTATCGCAAGCTACGCGGGTTGGCGATCCCCAGGCAGATCAGGGGGTGCGCCGTCACCCGTTGGGACAGAACCCTCCCGAACCCTTAGGGGTTTCCCATCTACTGTTCACCCTACTCAATCATGCAGACCGTCTCTTGGCTATGACACACTCTATCCCTTCACAGCAGTCTTGGTTGCCGCTGGGGCGACGCAGTTGGCAACGGTTAGGGCTGGCCTTAGCCGGTGCCAGCACCTTAGTGCTGCAATTGGGCACCCTGCCCGCCTTGGCGGATCCCTTCCGCACCAATGGCCCCAGCGACACCATTGGGGAGCAAACGGAGGCCGCCTTTGATGAAATGTTCCGCAATGGCAATTACACAGAGGCCGAGCGCATTCTGCGGGCCGCTCGGGGGGAAGACGATGATCCCCTGTACCAGGCAATGATGGCCTCCATGGCTTACCTAGAGCAGGACTGGGACACCCTGCTGATTCGAGCTGAAGCTACCCAGCAGGCCGCCGCTGCCCTCCTCAACAGCAGCGACTCCACCAGCCAACTGCGGGGGCACCTCTACAGCGCCGTGGGTATTTTTCTGGAGGGTGCCCACTTGCTGCGGACCCAGGGGGTCGCCCAGGGCACCCCTCGGGCCTTGGGGATGCTGCAACAGGTCTTTGACCATATGGATCAAGCGGAGGACATCAATCCCGCCGATCCTGAGTTGAGTCTGTTGAAGGGATTTATGGATTTGCTGCTGGCGGTGAATCTTCCCTTTGCCAATCCAGAAAACGCTATTGCCCGCCTCAATGACTACGCGGCACCGGAATATGTGGCCCAGCGGGGGATTGCCATCGGCTACCGAGATTTGCAGGAATATAACGATGCACTAGTGGCAGTGGATCGGGCGATCGCGGCGACGGGCACCACCAACCCAGAGCTTTCTTACCTCAAGGCCCAAATCTTGGCCGGGTTGGGGCGCTACGACCAAAGCCAGGAGTACTTTGCGGAAGCGTTGGACTATGGCGACCAACTACCCGCCGAATTGGTGACTCGCATTGGTTGGGAGTATTGCGTCGTCCAGGGCACCCCGATTCAAACCTGTTCGGACCAGGCGGGCTACTGATCCCAAGGGTGCCTTGGCCCATCGGTTCCCCAGATCTGTGCTGGACCTGGGGAACCGATGGGGAATCACCGCCGAGGGGTAAGCTGCTGACAGTGCCCAGTGGATGATCCCCATGCACCCCTTGGACCTGCTGCATCAACAGCGCCATCGCCCCTGGCTAGTGGGGGTCGACAGCGATCGCTTTTGGCACCAGTGGCAGCAGCGCTGTCACCAATTGGACCGCCTGTGCCAGGGAAATCGGCCTCCCCACATTTTGCTCGTCACCGCTGATCCCCTGGAGGCGCTGGCGAGCTTTTTTGCCGCCTGTTGCTATCCGGCTCACCTGTGGCTAGGGAACCCCACCTGGGGCCAGGGGGAATGGCAGCAAGTGTTGCCACAACTGGGGCCAGTGCAGGTGTGGGGGGACGTTGCTGTGCCCCCCATGGTCCACCAGTCACGGGAGGAAACGCCGCCAAAGTTCAATGTGGATCTGGATCCCATCGGGCAGGCCCAACTCTGGATCCCCACCGGGGGCTCCTCCGGCCATCTCCGCTTCGCCCGCCACACCTGGGAGACCCTCACCGCCTCAGTCCAGGGCTTTTGCCAATATTTTCAGCAGTTCACCATCAGCGCCTATTGTGTGCTGCCCCTGTATCACGTCAGCGGCCTGATGCAGGCCCTCCGCTGCCTGACCACGGGTGGCACCCTCTGGGTGCAATCGTTTGCGGCCCTCCAGAGCCAGGGACCACTGCCGGGGCGGGTGGCGTTTCTTTCCCTGGTACCCACCCAACTGCAACGGCTGCTGACGGCAGGGCGAGAACCGTGGTTGCGCTCCTTTCAGGCGATTTTGGTGGGGGGAGCCCCGACCTGGCCCGCGTTGCTGGCGCGATCGCGCCAAGCCCGCCTGCCCTTGGCCCCCACCTACGGCATGACGGAAACCGCCTCCCAGGTGGCCACGCTGCTGCCGGAGGCGTTCCTCTCGGGCAACAACAGCAGTGGGCAAGCTCTACCCCACGCTACCCTCACCATTCAAGATGGGGCGGGCAACCCCCTGCCCCCTGGTCAGCCGGGGTTGATTACCCTCACCGCCACGTCCCTAGCCCTGGGCTGTGGGCAAGCGGCCCTCTCGGGGCCGTTTCAACCGGGCGATCGCGGCTACCTAGACGGCGACGGGTATCTGTACGTGCTGGGGCGCAGCCAAGGGCTCATTATCACCGGGGGAGAGAAGGTACAGCCGGAGGAAGTGGAGGCGGCAATTTTGGCGACGGGCCGCGCCCAGGACGCGATCGTGGTGGGCATCCCTGACCCAGAGTGGGGGGAGCGGGTGGTGGCCCTGTGGGTGCCCCAGGGCAGCGCTGATTCCCACCTGCTTCTAGCCCATCTCAAAACCCACCTCAGCCCCTACAAGTGCCCCAAAGCCTGGTGGGCATGGTCACATCTGCCCCGCAACGACCAGGGCAAGGTGGATCGGGCCGCCCTCCGTCAACGGGCCTGTGATCATTTCCAGCGCCCTACCGTGGCCGAATAGTCTTGAGCGGCGTAAATTTGCCAACCGTTTTCTGAGGCGGAGAGCAGAGCGGCAAGGGAGCTAGAGGGGCGGTATTGATAGTCACCCGCCCTACGCATAACTGTTGGGATATTGGGCCATTTCCACATCCTCCAAAATGACCACACAGCCCTTCAGCAAGTCTGCCTGGGAGGCGAGGAACCCTTCGATCGCCCCCGCCTGGCCCAAAATCCGCACCTCAATCGGTAGATCTGAGGTCAGGGCCATATGGTTAGCGGTGGGGATCGCCAACTGGGGACCAAAGCCCTCCAAGGACTTAAAGGCCATGGCGCTATATAGCTCTTGGTCGAGGGCATTGGCAATCACCACCTCATGGAGGGGGCGGGTGCCCCAGCGGGTGCCCTCACTGGTGTAGACGCTGAGTTTTTTCCAGGTGCTCATGGCAGGTCAATAGAGACATCTGCTGGAGTTTTACCGCAGGATGCGGGCGGCCAAAACCCCAAGGTAGACCCCAGCCACCCCAAGGGTAGCGCTACCGAACCAGTAGGCTAGGGCCAACAGCCAGCGACGATCGCTCAACAGGTTCACCGTATCCAGGGCATAGGTGGAAAATGTGGTGAAAGACCCCAACCCTCCCA
>JAQCHG010000296.1 GCA_027619675.1 Cyanobacteriota bacterium | reverse complement strand
CGATCGCTGGAGATCTCCATCTGGAATCGCCAATAGTCTATCGCGGTCTGTCGGCAAGGATGGCATTCGACTGGACGGATGCTCCTTGTCGGTGCCCATGCCCCTTGTGGACGATGCCCTGGTAAACGCCCTTCAGAATGCCAGCCCCCTACTCGAAGATGAATCTACCCAGGTAGAACCCGCACCCCCCGAACGCATTACCCGCCAGGTCCCCCTAGGCCCATCGGAAGAACTGGAGTTCCTAGGCTATAAATCCCAGTTCCTGGAGGCCATGGTTGTTGCTGATGGAGCCGAATCCAGGGCGATCGCCTACCAGGAATTCCAGGACCAGTGCAGGCTGCTGAGAGATCGCATTGTGGCGGAAGCTGCCAAGGCGGACTGCGGGGAGCCACCCGTGCTGGTTTATGGGGCGAGACTGCCAAGGGCCACCGCTATCGTGCCCGATACCCGCCCCCGACAATGCCACACCCTAATCCACGCCACCAATCCCGAGAGCCCCGAGGATCTGTATCTCAGGGAGTTGAATATTCGCTGCGATCGCATCATTCGCTATCGAGTAGCCGTGCTGGACGATGCCGCATGGGCAAGGCAAAACGAGCCCTTAAGGTGGCCTCTGGCCGCCAGCGACTTGCGGGAGCTGGCGTATGCCCGCCTTACCGCAATGCTGTGTTAGTGCCCGCGAGAAAAGGTAAGCACGATTTCAGTAAAACCACAGGCCGCGATCGCGATGCAGCCCAGCAACAGCATCCCTTCAACCATCGTTCAGGCCCTCAAAGCAGGCAGTGGCCGACTCTCGCCACTGCTGAATCCACACCCCAAAATCCGCCAATCGGGCAATCCCCACCAGCGCCGTGACTGCGTTGACGGCACACAGCAAGCGGTCTGGGATGCCGTCAGGGCCATACACAGGCCGCCGCCCCGCCGCCGCCCATTGCCCTACCTCACGCTCCAAGTGGGCCAGTTTGCGATCGCTCTCATCAAGGGCCTTACCCAGGGCATGAGCCCGAAACCAAGCCAGCAACCGCCGCAGATAGAGGGCATCTATGTTGGCTTCTAGATAGTGCCTTAAAACTTTCCCGGCGTTGTATCCACCCCAAGCGGATACCAGGTCCGGGGTCAGCAGTTGAGTTCCGTTCAGGAGGTCATCGCAGAGCCACCGACAGACCCACAATGCCCCCGACTCATCAGGGGGGAAATCTTCCAGCACTCCATGAAGAGGCTGTAACTCTAGCGTAGGTAAGGGGTATTCCTCTAGGACCGGGTTAATTGCCCGCCCGTTGTGCTGGGCTTGGTAGAATCCCGCCGATTGGTTGGGTCGGGTGATGCTATTTTGCGGGCTATAGGGGTCCGGCGGTGGCGTCAGGTTTTGGACTCGCTCTCGAATGGCCCGTACCGAGATGTCCGGCACCTTTTCGGGTTTTCGGCCTTCAGGCCGCCGTGATTTCAGGTTGACCTGGGAGTAGTCCCAGGCTGGCGCAGGGAGAGTATCAGGTTTTTCTGTGGCGATCGCCTTAGGCTGCCCATGCAGCAATTCCCCCGGCCATCGGAACAGATGTTCCCAGTCAGACAGCGCCAAGGGGCGGCCATGGAGATCAATCAATCCCGAGGCGACAAAGGGTGCAGGTAGATCCACGGGGTACCCCAGCAGCGGAGATAATCTGATCCAGAGTAACGCCCAAGGCGGGGTAAAGCCTCAACAACACAGCACCATCTTTCCCGTGCCCTATATGCACCTCCACCGCAATGCGCTCTGCCAGCATCCGGGCCAGTAATTTTCCACTGTTGCCATCCTTGCGGCTATAGCGCCCAGCCAGTTGCGGAGGGATATAGACGCCTGCAAAATATTCTGATGTCACAGGAGGGTCGCCAGTTTTGTCGCCAGTGCGTTCGCCTGGGGATGCTCAAAACGCCGTAAAGCATTGATATGGCTAGAAATGTCCGCGCTCGCCTGCTTCACCAGAATTCCAGGGCGGTAAACCTCCAACAGCAGTCTCCCGTAGCGCACAGCCTTGGCCAATTCCTCCCCCATAGGAGGCTCTGACATTTCCGGCAACTGCTGGGACAAAGCATGGCTCTGGTGCAAGGACCGGAAATCCCGCAGCAATTCAAGGTACCGATCCTCGCTGGCGGGGTCTGCCCCCAGCCCCTGCCCTGCGATCTTTTGGCGCAGTTGGCCAATCTCCACCAGCATCTGCTGGTGACGCCGATCCAGTGTGCTTGCCGCCGCCTTACCCATCTGCAAGCAGTGCCGCGATCGCGTATTGCTTTCCGCTAGCAACTGATAAAGCTGCGCCCCTGGGTCAGTCATGGCTCAAATCGGTAGTGTGTATTCACCCATTCCAGCACCCTTACCTCTGCGGGCATCATGAAAACATAGGGCATGGAATCATGACCCTATGTCTTTTGGTCGCAGTTTCGTCAACACCCCACCGGACAGGGTGTATTTCACGCCTCCAAAGGTAATCCCCTTTTTGAGGGGGCGCATTGGCGGGGCGTCATCTAGGTTGATGTGTGCAGGCTTTGCCCCGTCCATAAAAGCCCGCTTGATGTTGCGGGCTTTTTCGATTTCGATTTGAGGCATGTCCTTGATCTGCGGGGTCCACTCCACGCCATGGTGGAAGGCGATCGCGGCCATTCTGGCGTCCTCAAGGGTGTCAGCGTCGTGCAGCGATCGCCCACTAGCAACATGGGTGAGGCGATACCCGCCGCCCCTTTGAGGCTTCATTTCGCCGTCCATGAACATGTAAGGCCGATGAACCGCAATATCCCCATACACCGTTGCCGGGACGGGCAGAACTTTTCTCTGCCCCTTATGCTCCACCGTTAGCTCAATATCCTGTTTCTTGCCCTTGGTGGCCCGCCGCTGGGGTGCCACATGGTTTTCTAGCCACTGCTGATGTTCGGCCCGCTGCTGCTCCCTTAGGGCCTCAGCTTCAGCCCGCTTGCGTTCCGCCTCGGATGCCGCCTTGGCCGCAGCCGCAGCGCGATCGTCATACTGCCGTCTAAGGACTGGATCTTCTACTTCGTCTAGGCGCGTAGCAGAACCAATTCTCATCAGGGCGTCAGGGGTTGCGGCTAGTGTCGAGATTTGCCATTCCCCGTGGGGCACCAAGCCATCCTGATCATTGCGATGCGCTGGCCTGCGCTCCAGCGCATATTCGTGCTGTCCTGGAGCACTAAGCCGCCGAGGGTCGTCAGCCCCTAACTTGCGAATGCGGTATTCATTCATGACCACCGCATTCCCTTTATCCCAGTTCTGGCCGTCATCCCCCATTAGCTCACGCCCCAGGTAGATACCTTCCGGGGACTCCAGCGCCAGCTTTCGACTGAGGGGATTGTTCTCCCATGCAGTGGCAGTGCTCTCAAATCGCCCAAACCTCCGCCCATCCGGCATTACTGGGTCTGTTCTGTCGGCACGGGCAATATCCCCATTCGGAGCCCGGTAGTATTCCCAGTTGCCGTCAAAGCCAATGTGCCCCTCACTAAGATCAGGGGTGGATGGGGGTTCTGGTTCAGTATTGCGCTCATGCGGTTCAAGGGTCAAAGGTGCAACATAGCCTAGTGCGGACAACGCCTCTTCGGCATCAACACCATTTTTCTCTGCAATAGCACGGAATTTTGAAAAAATATCAGATTCCTGAAAATCCTTCCCTCCAGACACTTCCCAAGCGTATCGACCTCCACCGCCAAACATTTTGTCGGTGCGGCGGGCCTGGGTCAGTGACTCATTCCAAGCAACATTCTTTCCAATGGCAAATCTCACAAGATTTTTGACGCTGGACGGGACTTGGGCAAGAATGTCAGAGTCCACGGTTGACTCCGTTTTGGCTGAGGTCGGAACAGGTTGAGCATCGCCTATAGGGCCACCCACCTGAAAAACCCGATCCCCCTCATCACTAACTTGAAGCTGGCGATCGCCCACATACCAAACCCGTCGCTTCTTAGAGATGTCGCCAGCCAGCCCCCGAGAGGATGCGTACTGCCCCACCAGCCACGCATCACCCATATTAGAGGTTGCGTAGTAGGGATTAGAAGAACTGGCACTATGTCCC
>JAQCHG010000295.1 GCA_027619675.1 Cyanobacteriota bacterium | reverse complement strand
GGGAACTGGCGGAGCTATGGCAGGGCCAGGCGGAGCAGCGCCACCTCCACTTCATCGCCGATCTCTGTGCCGGTCAGGTGATGGGGGATGGCCCCCAACTGCGGCGCTTGTTCATGAATTTGCTCGACAACGCCGTCAAGTACACCCCCCCCGGCGGCACCATCACCCTGCAAGCCCGCCGCCAAGGGCCGCTCTGGGTAATCACAGTGCAGGACACAGGACCGGGTATCGCTCCCGAACATTTGACTAAGGTGTTCGATCGGTTTTGGCGGGCCGACACCGCCCGCGCCCCCCAACGGGGATCGGGCCTGGGGTTAGCGATCGCCCGCAGCATTGCCCAATCCCACCGGGGTCGCCTCACCCTCCACAGTGAGGTGGGCCAAGGCACCACCGCACGGGTGCAGTTACCCGTGGCTGGGTAGCCGTTTCCCTAAAGTCATCGTTGCCGCCTTGGCCAGAGACCAAAAAAGTGGGTAGCCCCTTACCAGATCTTTACCAGCCCCTTTCTACAGTGGGGGAGCAATCGCCCACCGGGCTGACGCCATCCGCTCCCGTATCCTCGACGTTTCGTTGGGCCAGGGGCTTATCCACATTCCCAGGGATGGGGTATCCATTCTGCCTTGGACGCAGACTCCTGCGCCCCGACATCTAACTTAGAACTTACGCAAAACGCTTTGGAATCCTCAACCTGCTGTTGGGGCCAGGGGCTTAAGCCCCTGGTGAATCGGTGTGGCTGCGTCAGTCCTGTAACTGATGGGTTGTCTTAACTCGCAGAATCCGGATTACGTCCTTGGTTTGTCGGTGTGGCCGCGTCAGTCTTGGCCCCATTGGTCGGGTGCATTGCGCCGATACAGGAGATTAAACGCATATGGTTCGCGCATTTCGCACCTATCATCGCTGGCTCGCGATCGCCATGGCCTTGCCCTTGGGCCTCACCATCCTCAGCGGCATGGGCTACACCCTCTTTGACGAATGGCTGGAGATTGACGGGGCGGGCCGCTGGATGATGGCCCTACACACCGGGGATATTTTTGGCCTCGAAGACATTTATCCGGTACTCAATGGCTTGGGCGCAGTGGGGCTGTTGATCACCGGACTATCTATGGTGCGCCTGCGGAAACGGCGGCGGCCCCTTCAAGACAACCTATAAGGATAAGGAGACACCCACTATGGATCGTCGTACGTTTCTTGCCGGGGTGGGGTTAGGCTATGTGGCCACCACCCTGCCCAGTTGCCGCCTGCTCTCTGCGGGGGTGGCCCAAGGTCGGCCCGTGTCCCCAATTGCGGTGCCGTCTGGGGGTGTCCCGGTGGGCAGCCTGACGGCCCTCGACCAAGCTGGATTTTTGTTGGATACCAGCAATCCCTTTGGGCCAGTGCTGGTGGTGCGGGATCCGGCTAATCCCGCCACTGTCTTGGCGGTGGACCCCACCTGCCCCCATGCGGGCTGCCAGGTGGACTGGCAGGGCGATCGCGACAGTTTTGTTTGCCCCTGCCATGCCGCCACCTTCACCGCCGCTGGCACCGTCACCGGGGGACCCACCCGCCAAAATCTGGTCGCCTACGAGACCCGTATAGACAACGACACCATCTTTATCGAGCCGGGGGCGAACCCACCCCCGACCCAACCGGACGCCCGGTACCGAGATGATGACGATGATGATCGGGACGACAATGACGATGATGGTCGCGGCGATCGCGACGACAATGACGATGACCACGACGACTGAACCCTAGGGTGGGCACTGCCCTGTAGTCAGGCAGGGGGCTAGGCACTGAACTATTAAAGGGTGATGGAGCCTGCAAAGCCTTATTCGGCAAGGTGTTTGCAAGATTCTCCTAAAAATGACGGAAAGCCTTTGAGATGGAGGCTTCTGGCTACCTATCCCTCCTTTAGATACCAGTGCCCTCTTGGCCAATGGGCAGCAGGGCAAGATTGATGACAAGGCAGTGCCCCGACCTCAGTCGGGGCAACAGCTAAAATTACGGATGAATGGCTAGAAAATAGGCATCGCGCCCCGTTAGCTGCCCCAGAGGCAGATTCATAAACCATACTTGAATTAGGATTTTCTGATCGTCAGTAATGACAGCGACCCTTGCCACTCCCCTTAGTCAGATTGAGCTCACTCCTGGCAGTGCCCTGCGGATCACAGAAGTCGCTTGGGAGAGCTATGTGGCGCTGCTCTGCGAGTTGGGCGAAAACCGCGCGACCCGCATTGCCTATAACCGTGGAGTGCTAGAGATCAGGATGCCGGGACAGTTGCATGAAGTCATTAATCAGGTCGTGGCGGCAATTATCCTGGCATTGGCCGAAGAACTGGACTTTGAGTTCAACAGCTTGGGCTCGATGCGGATAAACCGTCCCGATCTGGCCAAGGGCATTGAACCCGACAGTTGCTTTTACATTCAAAGCGCCCAGGCAGGGCAAGGGGTTGAGGTCAACATTCCCCAAGATCTGCCACCCGATTTGGCCTTGGAGGTAGATATTGCGAATCGTTCTGACAGCAAACTGCCCATTTATGAGGCCATAGGCGTTCCTGAGATATGGCTCTATCGTCAGGAACAGCTAACGATTCTGGTGCTCCAAGCCGATGAGTATCAGTCGCAAGCGGCCAGTCGCGCCTTCCCCACTGTGTCTGCGGAACAGCTCAATCAATGGATTCAACTCCGCAAAACGGGCACGGATCTCACGGTAATTAGAGCGGTTCGGGCTTTTTGCCGCGAGGTGTAAGCTCTGCGGCAAGCCTGCTAAAACGTCACCCAGTCATCAGATTCCAGCCCCCTAGCATTTTGTGAAAAGCGGCATGAATCTGCAAATCGCGACATCTGATGTGGGAATGTACATGTGCGATGGAGAATAGGGGATTCGTTTGTCCCCCGGACAGGCTTCTGCGGTGCGATTCGCCTCCGGCGAGGCTCCGCCAACGCAGCGCTCTACCCAGTGAACTAATGCTTGTGCGATGGAGAATAGGGGATTCGTTTGTCCTCCGGACAGGCTTCGCCAACGCTATGCGTCTCCCTTTGGGAGAAACCCCTCACCTCTGCGGTGCGATTCGCCTCCGGCGAGGCTCCGCCAACGCAGCGCTCTACCCAATGAGCTAATGCTTACAACATGGAGAATAGGGGATTCGAACCCCTCACCTCTGCGGTGCGATCGCAGCGCTCTACCAAATGAGCTAATTCCCCGTTTTGTGTGGTTGGAGACTGGAGGCGGAACCTCTGCGGTGCGATTCGCCTCCGGTGAGGCTCTGCCAACGCAGCGTTCTACCCAACGAGCTTAGTCCCCAGTTGGGGCAATTTTAGCAAACCCCTGGGCCTGATTTGCTACGACCCGATCGCCCATTCATTGATCACCTCCAGCAGTGGCGACTGCACCTTGCGGCGGGCCAGGGTGATGCGATCCGCCAGGTAGAGGGCATCGCGGGCAATGCCCGAGAAGCGCCCCGAACCCCAGGTGTAGAGCCAGGGTAAGCCCAGAAAGTAGAGGCCCGAAACGGGGGTGACGCCGCGATCGTGGCCGGGGTAGCCTTGGCCGTCAAACACCGGCACCTCAATCCAGCGGAAATCCATGTGGTAGCCCGTGCTCCAAATCACTGATCGCACCTGAGCCGCCTCCAAATCCAGGGGGGCGCAGGTATCCGACGGCTCCCACACGGGGCAGAAGGGGGCAGCGGGGGGCGCATCGATGCCCTGCTTTTCGATAAAGGCGTCGATGGTGGCTTTGATGCTTGCCGCCACGGCATCGGCGGCATCGAGATTTTGCTTCAAATCATGGCTGAAATGCAGGGTGGTGCCCTCCACCCGATCCAATCGCCCGTGGAGTTGCATCCCCTCCGTGGCGAACACCCGCAGGTCAATTTCGCGCCCGCCATCCCGGCCAGTGACGTAATGGTTGGTCTTGTGGCGCACCTGGGGACCTTGGGGGTGCTTATCCACGGGCAGGTCGTAGTAGCCCATCTGATCGAGCCAGTCCACCACGTCCTTACCGCGATAGACCCGAGGAGATCGCGGCGCACTGCCCACACAGAGGTGGACCTGCCGCCCCGCCAGGTGCAA
>JAQCHG010000294.1 GCA_027619675.1 Cyanobacteriota bacterium | reverse complement strand
ACGGCACGGCGGTGGCCCTGGGTCAGCACCTCCTGGGGCAGGAGTTCCTGCTGATAGAGGTCGGTCCAGTACTGAAAGACGGCCTTGCCCTCGGGGGTGTTGAAGGCGGCGGTGCCGTCGTCATTCACCAGGGTTACCCCCATCTGGACAAAGGATTGCAGCACATCGGCGGCATCCTCTGGCACAAAGGAAATGAAGAAGGCGTATTTGCCCGTGGCTTCTTTCACTTGGGCAGCCACGGCGGCCAGTTCCTCATAGGTGGCGGGGGGGGCGCTGATGCCTGCTGCGTCAAAAATGTCTTGGTTGTAGAGGGTGACGCGGGTGGTCAGGTACCAGGGCAGCCCAAAACTGGTACCGTCTAGGCTGCTGGCTTCCCAAATCTTGGGCAGGTAGACGGCTTTGTCTTCGGCACTGATGCGATCCTCTAGGGGCAACCAGACGTTGCGACTTGCCAGTTGGGAGGCAAAGTCGGGGTTCAGGTTCACGACGTCGGGGGCGGTGCCCGCTGAGACGGCGGTGAGGATCTTGCTCTGCATATCGGCCCAGGGCACATCCACCCACCGCACCGCAATGTCGGGGTTCTCGGTTTCAAACTGGGCAATCAGATCATTGAAATAGTCGGTGAAGTTGGGCTGGAGCTGCATGGTCCAGAACTCCACCTCCTGTTTACCGTCGGCGTTGATGCTGGTGTTGCCGCTGGGGCCACCACAGCTAATCACCCAGCTCAACAGCACCCCCACCAGGGCCAACAGGCCAAACCGTTTCCAACCCCGCAGCGATCGCATCATGGTGTTCCCCCCAACCGGGCATCTAAACGAGTCTAGCTATTCAGCCTAGAGCAAAACCTGAACTTTGCTGGCGCAGGTGCGGGCGCGATCGCGGGCAATGGTCACCGTCTCCCCCAAAGCCAGGGCCACCCCCATGCGGCGGTTGCGGTGGCAGCGGGGTTTGCCAAACAGCCGCAACTTGCTGGTGGGCACCTGCAACGCCGCCGCCATGCCTGTGAACTGGGGGGCTTCGCTGCTGCCGGGGGCCAAGATCACTGCCGAGGCTGCCGGTTGCAGTAGGATAATGTCGCCAATGGGCAACCCGGTGATGGCCCGCACGTGCAGCTCAAATTCCGACATGTTTTGGCTAATCATCGTCACCATGCCCGTGTCGTGGGGGCGGGGGCTGACTTCGCTGAAATACACCGTCTGGGGCTGACTAGGCTCCCCGGCGATAAATAGTTCTACCCCAAACAGACCCCACCCCCCCAGGGCCTCGGTTACCGCCGCCGCCATGTGCTGACAGGCCGCCAGGGTGTCGGGATGGAGGGGGCAGGGTTGCCAAGATTCGCGGTAGTCACCGTCTTCCTGGCGGTGGCCGACGGGGGGGCAAAAGTGGGTGCCGTCCGCCGCCCGCACCGTCAGCAGGGTGATCTCCGTGTCAAAGGCCACAAAGCCTTCCACGATCACGCGGGCATCCTTGCCTCGTCCGGCGGTGCAGGCATAGTCCCAGGCAGCGTCAATGGCTGCTTCTTCTCGCACCAGGCTCTGGCCCTTGCCGGAGGAACTCATGATCGGCTTCACCACGCAGGGCAGCCCCAGTTGGGCCACGGCGTCGCGGTATTCCTCCCGGTTCTCCGCAAAGCGATAGGGGGAGGTTGTCAGCCCCAGGTCCTCCGCCGCTAGCCGCCGGATGCCTTCGCGGTTCATGGTGAGGCGGGTGGCACGGGCGGTGGGGATGACGTTCCAGCCTTCCTGCTCCAACTCCACCAGGGTGGCGGTGGCGATCGCCTCCACCTCCGGCACAATCAGAGCGGGCTGTTCCGCTTCCACCAGGGCACGAATCCGGGCTCCGTCCAACATATCGACGGTATGGGATCGATGGGCCACCTGCATGGCGGGGGCATTGCGGTAGGCATCCACCGCAATCACCTCCAGCCCTAGGCGCATGGCCTCCAGGGCGACCTCCTTCCCTAATTCGCCAGAACCCAACAGCAGCAAGCGTTTGGCGGCTTTATCCCCCGGCGCACCCCAGGCAAGACATTCAGTATTAGTGGCGGCAGATGACATGGCGTTCTTGGCAAATAAAGGAAATGGGCACAGATTTTTTTTAGAAGAGATGAGCCACTTTTCGCAATTGTGTGTACTATCTCAGGTGAATCTTCCCCTAAGTGGGCGATCGCCCCTAAGGGGGGGAAGGGATTTCTGGGTCCGACATCAGGTCATACAACTGTTAGTGGAGATCGACGCTGGCCACCTTAGGGACTGACTTCCTGGTTAGGACCTCAGCAACGGTGGCATTCACCAAGTCAATTTTTCTACTTAGGGGAGCTGGGGTCTAGGGCTAGCTTCACTAAGTTCAATTGGAATCGATCTCGCTTGTCTGTTGGGGTGCGATCGCGCCCGAATCCATCGGGTGACAATCCATTCCCCCAGCCTAAAGCGATCGCCTTCCTTAAGGTTTGTATCTTGATCGCCACTATGGCGATTCTGGCCTAGATTGTGTACCATGCGTTAGCGTTTTTTTGTAAAGTTGCTAATTTCACAAAGGTTGTTAGGTTACAGCGATCGCGGCTTTAACTATCCCAGCGGGTATGAGCGGAGACGGCGGTGAACATATTTAAGTCCCTATTTTCATCGAAGCAGCGGGGCGTGGGGGTCGAACTCACGCCGGAGCGGGTGAATGTGGCACGCTTGAAAAAGCAGGGGCAGAAGATCAAATTAGAAACTCTGTCGTCGGTTGAGATTCCCGAAGGGGTGTTTCAGGAGGGGCAGATCCTCGACGCCCCAGCCATGGCGGAGGCCATCCAGACCGTGATGGCCGAAAGTCGCCTCAAGGTGAAATACGCCACCACAGGCATTCCGGGTCGAGCCATTACCCGTGTGATCCCCGTACCGTCGGAACTCGATGAAAACGAGTTGCGGGCCATGGTGCTGGAGCAAGAGGCCAGCTTGTACCTGCCATTTCCTCGGGAGGAAGCGGATGTGGACTACCAAAAGCTGGGCTTCTTTGTGGATGAGGACGGCATTGAAAAGGTCCAGGTTCTGCTGGTAGCCGTCCGCAAGGAAGTCACGGACTCCTATGTGGAGACCTTTCAGCAGGCGGGCCTGAATTTGAATGTGCTAGAAACCACCAGTTTTGCCCTGATTCGCACCATTCGGGAGCAACTGCGCCAGTTCACCCCCCAGGAGGCGGCGGCGATTGTGGATATCGGTTTTGAGAGTACCGAAATCTCCATCGTGGTGGATGGCATTCCCCATTTTTCTCGGACGGTTCCCATCGGCACCTTTCAAATTCAGAGCGCCCTCAGTCGGGCCATGAACTTGCCCCCCTCCCGCAATACCGATTTGCTCCAGGGTATGACCGTGCCCAACACCACCATGGACACGGTGGGCTCCATGCAGCCCATGGCGGCAGGGGTCGGTGGCAACCCCGGCACCGCCGCCATGTTGCGGATTCTGGGGGAACTCTCCGATGAGCTGCGTCGTTCCATCGACTTCTATCTCAACCAGGGGGAAGACATGGAAGTCGCCCAGTTACTGCTGGCGGGGCCAGGGGCCGCCATTGGTCAGCTAGATGAGTTTTTTGCCCAGCGCCTGAGCCTACCCGCTAGTCAGGTGGATCCCATCTCGGCCCTATCCCTGGAAACCACGGAGGAGATTGCCCCAGAGCAACGGGCCGGGCTGGCAACGGTGATTGGTTTTGGGCTGAGGGAGGTGTAGCCAATGTACGGCCTAGACATTAATTTTCTCAGCGATCGCGAGATTCGCCCCATTGCCGAAACGGCGGCGGCGGGATCCCCGGCTGCTCCCGGCGATCGCCGCCCCCTCTACCTGGGGTTAGTGGTGGGGATTGCCGCCATGGCCCTAGTGGGGGGCTACTGGCTGGTGTTGCAGCAACAAATTCAACAGCTCCGCGCCCAAGAGGCCGAGCTGGATGCAGACATCGCTGAGATCCAGGGGCGGCTCCAAGAGATCAATACCCTCAGGGCACAAATTCAGTTGGTGCGGGATGAAAATGCCGCCTTTGCCAACGTGTTCAACCAAATTCGGACATTCTGCTTTCTAATACAGGAGGTGCGCGA
>JAQCHG010000293.1 GCA_027619675.1 Cyanobacteriota bacterium | reverse complement strand
CTGTTTGGGATAGCTGAATCTAGATCTTTTGGACTGAACAAATTTGACCAAATTGCTTATCCTCCCTTACTGATCTGTCTCCTGATCTCTTTGCTAATACTAGGTTTGCAGCACCAAAGTCAGCGATTGTTTGTAGCCAAATGGTTGACGATGGGGGCAGTGACGCTTTATGTTTTTGGCCAGCTTCAGGTGGCAATTCAAGGCTATCCTGTGCAGCTCGATCTCTATTCAAAGTATTCGATTTGCATCTGGCCTCCTGGGGTCTATGCCCTATATTATGCATTTCTGAGTAAATACAGGGCGCTAGGGGCATCGGTACTGATTTACAGCTCATTACTGTTGTCGGTACTGGTCAAGATTTCTCGCGCTGGTCTACAGGATATCGAAGTTGAAGAATTCACATTTTTGTTTTTGACATTACTTTCCCAGCCCCTCTATATTATCTCGTTTTCGACTATTTCTCGACTTTATGAAATTGTGACCATTGCCGCCACTGAGGCGAAAATAATGGCGCTGGCGGCTGATTTCGATGCCCTTACTAATATTGCCAATCGCCGTGCGATTACACACTGCTTAAAAACTGCGATCGCTCAACATCAAGACACAATTGTCATATTGCTGGATGTTGACCGCTTTAAAGCGGTCAACGACACCTTTGGCCATGATGTGGGAGACCAAGTGCTGATAACGACCGCTGAGCTGCTCAGACAAGCTGCGGCCCCTGATGTTGTTGTGGGTCGTTGGGGTGGTGAAGAGGTTGTAGTGTTGGTGCCGTTGCCCAGCCCATTGACGCCCGTTGCAACCGCTGAATATTATCGTCGCTGTTTAGAGCAGCATGAGCATCCCATCGTCGGCCAAGTGACGGCTAGTTTTGGGGTAGCCGTTGCAAATGCGACGGATAGTGTTGAAACCATTATTAAGCGGGCCGACCAGGCGCTTTATCAGGCAAAACAGCGGCGCAATACAGTTGTATTGTGGGCCGATCAGGTCGATTCTGAATGCTGTTCTTCGGGTGCAACCAGTGCCGACAATTAGGCCAGTGCTGCACGGCATAAATTTGCGTACCGTTGCCCCTCACCCTAAATCCCTCTCCCAAAGGGCGAGGGACTTCCGATCCGACTCCCCTTCGCCCCCTGGGAGAAGGGGCTGGGGGATGAGGGGAATGGTTGGCAAATTTACGCCACGCGGTACTAGTACGTTTTGGCGGAAGTCCTGTCCCCCTTAGCTCCCCTGCTCCTCCGCTCCCTCACCCCAGGAAACGGTTGGCAAACTTACGCCGCGTGTACTAGGCATCCGCTTGGGAAGAGGGCCGGGTGAGCAAAATGGACACCGGCACTAGGCCCCCCAAGGCCCCCAACACCACCGCCAAAATGCCCGCCAAAATCGCCAACAGGTAATAGCTAGAGGAAATGCCCTTTTGCTGCACCGTCAGCACCGTGAGGATGACACTGTAGAGCACCGCTAGGGCGATCGCCACCAGCAAAATACTGTCCAGGGCTCCCATTATCCCCATTGCGCCCCCAATCACCGCCCCCGCCAACACCGCAATGATGAAGTGGGAAAGGTAAAACCCGATCGCCTCAGCGGGCTGGCGCTGGTAGGAAAAATCAAACAGAAACCGTCCCATTGTTCTAAATCTCCCAAAACGTTACCGAGATGATTCCACCCCAGCTTTGATATCGTCCAAAGTTTGGATGACCAATCGCTTTGCCTGCAATTCCCAGCCCCATTTTTGAATCTGAAAGGCCACATAGAAGCCTACACCCGTGGCGATCAGATCCAACGGTTGCCGCCCAGCAATGCCCAACAACAGCCCCAAACCGCCAATACCCCAAAAGGGTAGAGCCACGGTTTGACGGTTTTCTTCCACCAACTTGGCCAGAAAATTCTGAGACATACTGGCCGCCACCGCCTCCCTCACCTCCGCCTGCTGAGGGTAGGGCACCGCAAAACTAAACTTACGCCGCAGTTTCTCAATCTTGCGGGCATCGGTGCTGTATTCCGTCAGTTCATCCTCCGCCATGCGGATCAGCTTTTCTGAATAGTCCATAGGTTGCCTAGGGTGCCTTACCGACCTCTATCATCCCACGGGGCTTCCCCAGGTTTAGCCCATTCCATCCATATCCTTTGGCTAGAGAAAACGCCTCAAACCGCAACAAAACTGAACCGTGATCCTGAAGAAATGGTTGCCCTGCGGGCATTCCCAAACCATCGGTTCGATATTCAAAGTGGCCTGTAGTCGGTATTTTCACAGCGATCGGCCACCTGCTAAAGACCAGCTCCAGACAACAGCAAGGGGACTCCAACCATGGGCGAAATTCAACGCATCGGCATTTTGACCAGCGGTGGCGATTGCGCCGGCCTCAATGCCGCCATTCGTGCCGTGGTGCATCGGGCTGTCGGCACCTACGGCTGGGAAGTGTACGGCATTAGTAAATCCACCCAGGGACTACTGCAACGACCCCCTGCCGCCCACAATTTGGGCCTAGAGGATACCTATCGGTTGTTGGTCAGTGGGGGCACGATTTTAGGCACCACCAATAAGGGCAACCCCTTTGCCTTCCCCATGGCCGATGGCACCGTTAAAGATCGCTCTGAGGACATCATCGAGGGCTATCACCAACTGGGGTTGGATGCCCTAATTGGCATTGGTGGCGACGGCAGCTTAGCCATTCTGCGCCGCATTGCCACCTTGGGTGGCATTAACCTGGTCGCCATTCCCAAAACCATTGATAACGATCTGGGCAGCACCGAGCGCTCCATTGGCTTCGATACGGCGGTGAACATCGCCACCGAAGCCTTGGATCGGCTCCACTTCACCGCTGCCAGCCACTCCCGCGTGATGATTTTGGAGGTAATGGGCCGGGATGCGGGTCACATTGCCATCAGTGCGGGCATTGCCGGGGGGGCCGACATCATTTTGATTCCTGAGGTGCCCTACAGCCTGGAAGCCATTTATCAGCACATTCGCACCCTGCAAGAGCGGGGCCGCAACTTTGCCCTGGTGATTGTGGCGGAGGCGGTGTGCAATGAGCTGGGGGAAAAGATCACCCAAACCCATGCCTTTAGCCAATGTCGCCTGGGGGGCGTGGGCCAATATCTGGCGGATAATATCTCCGCCTCGGTGGGGGCTGAAACCCGCGTCACGGTGCTGGGCCATGTGCAGCGGGGCGGCATTCCCTCGCCCCTCGATCGGCTGATTGCCACTGCCTTTGGGGTGGCGGCGGTGGATCTGATTGCGGAGGGGAAATTTGACCGCATGGTCGGTTGGCAACACCGTCAGGTGGTGAGCGTGCCCATTGAAAGCGCGATCGCCCACTATCAAGCCGTTGACTTGGAAGGTACCCTGGTTAAAACAGCCCGTGCCATGGGCATTTGCCTAGGCGATGGCTAGGGGCTGTTCTCCATGGCCGCCAGGGTCCTGGTGACAAAACGGTTACAGCCCCTAGCCGGATAACCGCAGCGGGTGCATCCCAAACTTATGATCTCCTGTGTTTAAGTCCCCTCACGCCTCCTCGGTTCCTGCGGATGTGCCCCCCGCCCCATCGGGGACTAGGGCTCCGATGCCGGATCACCGCCGCACGGTGCGCTGGGTGCTGATCATTACCCTGGCCCTGAACCTGCTGGTGGTGGCGCTAAAGTCGGGGGTGGGGTGGTGGACCGGATCCCTGAGTTTGCTGGCGGATGCCCTCCACAGCGTCACCGACAGCGCCAATAACGTGCTGGGGCTGTTGACCAACCAACTGGCCTCCCCCCAACCCGATCGCGACCACCCCTATGGCCACCAAAAGTTTGAGGCGATCGGGGCTTTGGGCATTGCCGCCTTTTTGGGCATCGCCTGCTTTGAGATTTTCAAAGGGGCGGTGGAACGGCTCTTGGTGGGGGGCGAACCCGTGACCATGTCGGCGATCGCCCTGTGGATCATGTTGGCGGTGCTGGGGATCAACATTCTGGTGGCGTTTTACGAGCGGCGGGTGGGGCTGCGGCTGCAAAGCAAAATCCTGATCGCTGATGCCCACCACACCATGAGCGATGTGTGGATTACCATTTCGGTAATGGCGGGGGTGATTGGG
>JAQCHG010000292.1 GCA_027619675.1 Cyanobacteriota bacterium | reverse complement strand
TTACCTATTTCAGATCTTGAATCCCTGCTGCGGGCAGGGCGGTTGGATGAATTACAAACTGCCCCCTGAACTTTGGTCCTGGGCCTGGACCTCTCGCCTAATCCGCAGTCGAAGCGATGATGTTGAAATGAGCGCTGGGGGTATTTTGGTGCCCCGCGCAGAACCCGTGGACGACACCCCCGCGATCGCTCATTTCGCTGAAATGTCTCCTGAGGGGGCTGAAATCGCTTGGTTGTGGCTGTTCGCCTCTCCGAATGAGGCGCGGCAACTCCGCCTACTCCAGCAGTTCTCTACCAGGGTAGAACCCCGCGATATCAACTTGATTGGGGATACGTTGCCGATGGCCCCGCCGGGGGAACCCGACCCCTGTTATCTCCAAAATGTCCCCGTTTCATGGCTGGCCGAAAATCTGACCCCAGACATCCGTGAGGTGTGGATAGGATTCAACTTCAAGAGCTATGTAAGCGATCGCAAGCTTCGCTTCAGCACTCAGATCCTGTCGGCTGCGGATTTTCAAGCGATCGCGGCCCGATAGGGTAACAGGTTGCCAGTTCGCTGGTGTGCGGGGGTGAAAACCCCGTCAGGCAATGCTTTGCCCTCCTTTTTCTAAAAGAAGCTGTACATCACCCACATGCCATCATCGCGGGGGAAGGCGTAGCGCTGATGGCCCAGCATGGCGATCCGATTGTGGCGCGGGATGTGGCGCGGCTGGTGGCGGGCTACGGCAGTAGCGTCAGCGCTGAGAATGTGCGGCAGATCATGCGGGCTCTAGCGGTGGGGGGGCTGCCGATCTCCTCGGCAAAATCCAAGGGATATTGGATCGGCTCCTAGAATCGCCTAGAACGATTTGGATGGGGAAGCCTGTTGGGCGCGGGCGATCGCGTTACATTTTGATCAGTAGTGATCTTGCACGGTGATCTAGCCATAACCCTTGTGTGCTGGGATGTTGGGGCGCATGGCGATCGCCAAATGATCAAGGAGCGTGATCAATGCCACGTAAGCCAATTTCCGACACGGTAAAGCAGCAGGTGAAGCGGGCGCTCCGGGCGGGGGATAAAAACCCTGGACAAATTGCCCTGGAGTATGGCATCTCGCGGGGGAGCGTCCTTCGTATCAGGGAAGAGATGACCGCTGAGGCTAAGCAGCGGGTGCCGGAAGCCTCCACGCGGGTGGCGGCGGCGGTGGAAGAAATGCGGGCGATCGCGCCTGAGGTTAGTCCTGCCGATTTCAGCGCCATCATGCTCCGCCTGGTTGGAGCGCTGACCGATGAAGCCGCATTAAAAAAGGCTCGAATTGGCTCCAAGGAAGGTGCGGCTCGTGCCGCGACGGCCATTATCCAGGTGCATCAGGAGATGTATCCCCAAACGCTGGAAGAGGCGGCAGAATGGCTGATCCATTTGCCGGGGTTTAGTCCGGGGCGATTTGCCGCAATCCTGCGGGAAAAATACAGTCAAGTGGGGTAGGTGAATGGTCGTTTTAATTCCGGTTGGGCTGGGTGCGATCGCCCTGTGGTTGGTATGGCGATGCGGCCTGTTGAGGATGCTTTTGGAATTAATGGAGGGGCAGGTCCATGGCTGTTGCAGCTTGGATGCAGATGTTTTCTGGAAAGATCTCGCCCCTTGGTGGCTGGCCTACTCTCTCCGCCCCTGGGCTTATGTGGCATTGGATGATTATTGGCAGGACGGGAATTGGGTATGGGCCATAAGGCAGGCCGCCATCAGTGATGCCAATCGCCCTTGGGCAAACCCTAGGGCGACCATAGCGAAACTGAATGACGATATCCCGTTTTGATGCCGCGATCGCTCTGGCCCTGGCGGATGAGCTAGAAGGGCTTCAGGGCTTGGTAGAGGAAGCTGAGCCAGGGGACTGGATTGAAGATCCCCTGCCTTTGGCTGAATTTATGGCCCAGCATATGGGCCTGCCCCTGTGGCCCCTGCAACGCCAGGATCTAGAGTCTTTTTTGGGGGGCTCCGTTGACGCCACCAAGGCTCTGTTTTCCCAGAATCCGCCCACACCTTACAACTGTGGGGTTTTGGCTTATGGGAAGGGATCGGGGAAAGACCTGATCGCCAGTGCGATGATCGTCTGGTTTGTTCATGTCCTGTTCTGCCTGCGATCGCCCAAGGATTTCCTGGAACATGAGCCCACCGAGGCCATTGATATCCTCCTGGCCAGTCCCACCTTGCGACAGACCCGTAACATTACTTTTGCCAAGCTCAAGAAGCGGCTCAAGGGCTGGAAATGGCTCCAGGATAAGTTGGCGGCCCTTGGCATAGCTAACCCTCAGCGATACCTCGAACGCGCCACAGAGGCCGCTGATACTATTCGCCTGCCCCACGACATCAACATTTACAACGTCCCTCTGTTGGGGGCCAATGCTGAGGGGTTCAACACGATCGCCTTCATCCTCAGTGAGTTTGCCGGGATGGAATCGGACGCCAGCGCTGAGACAGCCACCCAGGTGCTCAATACTTTCATCTCATCGGGCAAGACCCGATTCAACCGGGCGTGGAAGGGTTTCGTTGCTTCCTTCCCTCGGTCCCTGAACGATCCCCAGGAGAAGATTATTGAGCAACATGAAGCGGGACTATTCCCGGAGTTGTTCGTGGTGAGGCGTCCTACTTGGGAGGTTCATCCCTACCGCAACTTTGATGACTTCAGGACCGACTTTGAGCGGGATCCTGAGGGGTCCTGGGCGAAGTATGGAGCTAAGCCACGGGCGGCGACTGAGGCGTTTTTCCGATCCCCTGAACTGATTGTTCGCCATGCCAGTGGAGGCGATCGCGGCCTATTTGAGCGCTTTTTCCAAGGGTGGGGGGCGATCGCCCTGGAGCGCCTAACCAGCAGAATGCCGGATCCCTTGGCTGAGCGGGATAGCGTGGGGGATGCGGCTCTGGATGCGTTTGGGTTCCCCCGGCTCCAGCCTTGGGTGAAGGGGAAGCAGGGCGTTGACTACTACTGCCATATCGACATCGGCCTATCGCGGGATAGCTCGGGGTTTGCGGTGGGGCACCTCCGGGAGACGCCTGCGGGTAGCCTTCCCGTGCTTGATCTGGCGTTTCGGTGGAAACCTGCACACTTTGCTGGGTTTGGCGACATCCTTCGCCACGACTGGTTGAGGCCAGGGCAGACCTACACGGAAACCGTCAACGCCGCAGAAATTGACCTGAAAACTGTTACCGATTTTTGTATCTGGCTGGTTCGGGGCCTGGGGTTCACCCTGGAGGGGGTAACCTGCGATGGCTTTAATAGCGCCCAGCTCATGCAGACCTTGGTGCAGGCCGATATTCCGGTAGCCCTGCATGTCGTGGACAAAAAGGACTATGACGAACTCAAATCGGCCATCTATGGCCGATACCTCCAATACAGAAGCGATCGCATCCTGCACCATGAGCTGACAAAGCTGGAGATCCGGGCGGGTAAGGTGGACGCTCCTAGAACCCGCACCAAGGAAGGGGAAAAGGTCAGTAGCCACAAGGATTTGGCCGATGGTGCGGCGGCTGTGGTGGCGCGGCTGTGCCGCCAGGTGGCGGCCCTGGAAGATTTCGCGATACTGCCGGAAGCGGACCCGGAAGAAGTTGAGCCGGAATCTACCCCGGTAGAAGTGGCGGGGAATTTCTCGGAGGCGCAACAGGCGCTGATGGATGAGTTCTTCAGTAGTTGAGCGGCAATTAGGCCCCCCTGCCGGATCCAATAGGCCCCCCTGCCGGATCCGATACCCCTACTGGATCCGATACCCCTGCTGGATCCGCGACCCCTGCTGGATCCAATAGGGGCGATCGCCAGCGATCGCCCCTACTGCCTCGCACTGCCGATACCATGGGCATAAGTTGGAGATACCTTCGAGCATTCGCTTCCGCCACGGGTGGAGGCGTTTTTTATGCCTTTATCCCAAACTCCTGAATATCGGGCGGCCTACGAGGCGCTGGGCGTTCTCAAGCGGGCTGGGGCTGACCCTGCGGCATTGCGGGCGATCGCAGCCTATTTGATTAGCAGTCACGACGCTGCCTTGCCGGACAGTCAATTTCCTTACCGAGGGGACCCTGAAGACCCTCGGGACGTTGACGTGGTGGAAGCCCACCGAG
>JAQCHG010000291.1 GCA_027619675.1 Cyanobacteriota bacterium | reverse complement strand
GGATTTCGGTGGGCGATGCCCCCCTACTTTTTATGGCTCCTTGGCGGTCACAGGTCCCCTAGTGCCCCCGCGCCTCCACTCTCCCGACCCAGGCAATGGCTTGCCATCTACGCCGCAGGGTTCTATAGAGATGGGGACCAAACAGGTGGGTGAGATAGGCGGGGGGGAGGGTGCGGTCCCATTGCCACAGTCGTCGCATCACCTGATCCAGGCTGTAGATCAAGGTGGCCCGCTGTTGCCAAGACCAGTGGGGCCAACCCAGTTCCGCCATCATCCGCCGCAGGGTGTGGAGTAGGCTGCCCTGGGTGCGGGGCTGGCGAATTTTGTGGATGAGGGCTTGGGTGAGGCTTTGGCCCAGGGTGGCCAGGGTGGCGTCCGGGTAGGCCCAGCGGCCAAAGCCCCAAAATTTCGTCATGTGGTTGATTTCATCCACCAGCAGTTCCCTCAGCACCGTTTGGAGGGGGCCATGGCAGTGGGCCATCATCCACAGGTAAAGACAGGTGGCTCCATATTCCGTCGCGACCCGATGCAGTCCGTGGCGGTAGAGGTCGGCACGGGGATCGCCGCTGGGGCGATAGGGGCGGGCGGCGTGGGGGCGTACCCTGGGGGCTCGACCCGCGAGGCAGCGGTAAAGCTTGATCAGGGCGGGGGTGTGGCGTTTTTCTTCCCGTTCCCAGAGACCCAGGGTGACAAGGTTACCGGTGCTATCCACATGGCCCCCCACAAACTGGGCCATGGCGGGGTAGTGGTGGGCCAGGTATTGGCGGCTGCTCTGGGTGTAGCCGCGAATGGGGGCTTCGGTGTCGATCGCTCCCGCCAAGATTCGACAAAAGGTGTCGCAGTCAATCCCCACCAGTTGATCGCGATGTACTGCTGCCCAGGGCAGGGGTTGCCAAGGGCGCAGGCGGGGCTGGGTGAACTGGTGGGGCAAATCTTCGAGGCGATCGCGCAGATGATCCAGGGGCAGATAGTGATCCACGAGGGCACGGATGCGATCTCCCGTTGCCCGCCAACTGGGGGCTAGGGGGGCGATGTCGGTTTCACAGGGCACAGGCGGGGAAATAGCGGCGGGCATCATAGTTGAGAACACCGTGGCAGGTCCCCCCCACCGTAGTCAGGGGACCCCTGCTGAGTCAGTCGGCAACGGTCGGCTCCCCGGTGGGAAAAGGTCCGTAAAGGTCGGATGTGGCCGTGGAATAGAGGCAGGTCGAGTACAGTGGGACGCAGTCCACAGCCGAGGCGAATGGGAGCCAAAATCGTCCTAGACGGGGCCGATGCGCTGGTCTTTACCGTCACGGGCAAACACCTCAACGATTTGCAGCGCACCATTTTGCGGGAGGCGTGGCAACGCCGCACCTATCGCGATATCGCCCAGGGGTTGCGCTACACCGAGGGTCACATCAAGGATGTGGCCGCCCACCTGTGGCAAGTCCTCTCCCAGGCATTGGATGAACGGGTCACCAAGGGCAACTGCTGGTCGGTGCTGGAGCGGCGGCTAGGCTCCCCTGTGGTCTCCGGTTCTTTCCCGGTCCCACCTGTACCAGGGACCAACGGGCTTACCCAGCCTGAAGGTCCTGGGGTCCCGATTCCCCTGGCTGAAACGATTTCCCCCCTGTTGGGGCGGCAGGGGGCGATCGCCCAATTGCAAACCCTGGTGGCCCAGGGCCATCGCGGCATTGTCATCCAGGGGGAAGGGGGCATTGGCAAGACCACCCTGGCCCAGCAGTTTCTGGCCACCCATCCCTGCGATCGCGTGCTGGAATTGTTGATGGCGAAGGAAACCGCCAACATCACTCCGGCGGAGCAGGTGGTGGAGGAATGGCTGCGCCAGGACTTTCAGGTGGAGCCGGGGCGGGACTTTGGGGTCACCCTAGGGCGGCTAAAGCGGCAACTGGGCGATCGCCCAGTGGGCATTCTCATCGACAATTTGGAACCCGCCTTGGATAGCCAGGGGCGGTTTTGGCCCCAGTACAGCCGCTATGGGGACCTGCTGCGGGTGCTGTGCGATCCCCGAGGGCAGGCGGTGACCCTGCCCACCAGCCGCGATCGCCTCTGTGAACCGGGGATCAGCGTCACCCACTATCGTCTACCGGGGTTGGATCTGGCCGCGTGGCAA
Organism: Cyanobacteriota bacterium; assembly: GCA_027619675.1. Taxonomy (GTDB): domain Bacteria; phylum Cyanobacteriota; class Cyanobacteriia; order Phormidesmidales; family Phormidesmidaceae; genus PCC-6406. The sequence goes on along the minus strand of JAQCHG010000291.1, from coordinate 1,971 downwards.
ACCTTTTTTGCCCACCAAGCGATCGCCATGGCCCCCGCCACCCTGGCGGCCATGCACCAAGCCTACGGCGGCAATGCCAAGGCCATGCACATCCTCAGCAGCGCCATTGCCAACGACTTTGGCGGCGAGGGCGACGCCTACTGGCAGGAAAACGGCGATGATCCCCTGGTGGCCTGGGATCTTAAAAACCTTGTGGCCAGCCAACTCCAGCGGTTGCAGCATCTAGACCCCGTTGCCTATCAGGTGTTGTGCCGCCTCGGGGTCTACCGCTACCAGGACGTGCCCCGCATTCCCCGCGAGGCGGTGGCGGCCCTGATGGTGGATCTGGCCCCCGATCGCCCCCGCCAGGTGATCACCTCCCTGCGCAACCGTTCCCTGTTGGAAGGGAAGCAGGGGCGCTATTGGCTCCATCCCGTGGTGCAGGCGGCGGCTTTGGCCCACCTCCGCCAGCAGCCCGGGGCGGAGGGGTTGGCCCATCAGCAGGCGGCCCAGTTTTGGACCCAGTCGGTGCCCACCCTCACCTGTCGCAGCGACGCCCTGCAAGGGCTAGAAGCCTACTATCACCATTGGGCGATCGCCGACTATGGCGGAGCGGCGGCGGTGCTGCTCCACAGTCGCCCCAACCAATGGGGCCAGCACCTCACCCTGGGCAGCAGTCTCTATCGCCTGGGGCTGTTGCAGCCCGTTCTCACCACCATTCCCCCGCTGTTGCCCCACCTGCCCGTGGATGAGCGGGCCAGTGAACTGCGCAATATCCTGGCGGATGGGGCCTGGATTTCTGGCCAGATTCACACCGCCATCACCCTCCAGCAGGAGGCGCGGGCGATCGCCCTAGACGGTCTCACCCAGCTCCCGACCACCGCCGATCCCCACACGGTCTACCGCCTCAAGATGCTGGCGGTGGATGCCCTGCTGAGTTTGGGGCTGTATCACCTGGACCTGTGGGAATTGGATCAGGCGGCGGATTTTTTCCAACGGGTACGGGCCACCGCCGAGGGCAGCCCCCACCAAAGTTGGGCCGACAAAGCCGCCCTGGGGCTGGCCCTGGTGTACTCCTATGGGGATCAACGGGAACAGGCGGCAGCCCTAGCGGCGCGGGCCTACGATTTCCTGGCCGCAGGCACCCCGCCGGAACATGCGGGGCGATTTGCCTTCTTCATTCAACTGCTGGGGCAGACCTACGCCAACCTCGGCCAGGGGCAGCGGGCGGAAACCCTCTATGGCCGGGCGATCGCCTTTGCCCAAGAAAGCCACTATCTGCAAGTGGAGGCCAAGGCCCAGGTGGGCCTGGGGGAACTGGCCCGCCACCGCCACCAAGGGGCAGCGGCCCTGGCCTACTTTGATCAGGCGATCGCCCGCCTGACGGAACTGGCTGCCCCTGGGGACTTGGGGGAAGCCTACTTTCAACGGGGCCTTACCCACCAAATCCAGGGGCACAGGGAAGCCGCTGCTAAGGACTTTGCCGCCGCCATCAACCATTTCACCGCGATCGAGGCCCCCAAACAGGTGGCCAAGGTTCAGCATTGCGCCCCGTAGCGACTCTCCTGCCCGCCCCTGTTCGGGCCGTGGGAAGGAGATGGCGGGGACGGAACCCCCAGCATTACCCCGAGCCAAAGTGTTGAAAGCCTTGATCCCAGGGGAGGGGGTGTCCGGTGGTGTGGGCAGCCTCCTCCACTAAGATCACCCCTGTGGTGGGGGGCTCAAGGGTGCCAATGAGGGCCGCCGTCGGCCCCAACTGGGGCAGTAACTCCAGGGCCAGTTCCGGCGGTAGGGCCAGCACCAGTTCAAAATCCTCACCGCCGTAGAGGCACCAGTCTAGGGCTTGCTCCGGCCCCACCCACCGTTCCAACGCGGGGGAAATGGGCAGGCGCGATCGCACCAATTTGGCCCCTACGCCACTGGCGGCGGCGATTTGCAGTACCGCATTGGCTAAGCCATCGCTGCTGTCCATGGCCGCCAGAGGCGGCAACG
>JAQCHG010000290.1 GCA_027619675.1 Cyanobacteriota bacterium | reverse complement strand
CCCGGTTTTGATCTGCCTCCACCCGACTCCGCCACGTTCCCTTGCCTGCGGTTGTCTCAAGTGGGTACGGCCCGCAGATTACCCTTCCCGTTCCACCAGGATGACGTTTTCCGTCACGGTTTCAAAGGTGTCGTCGTGGCTGATCACAAACAACTGGGTGAAACTTTTGATGCGCCCGATCGCCTCCGCCAGCCGCTGACGGCGGGGGCGATCCATATTGGTGGTGGGCTCATCAAAAAAGGCGATGTCGATGTCTGCCAGCACCTTCAGCAGGGCGAGACGGACCGCTAGGGCGGCACACATCTGCTCACCGCCGGAGAGGTTCACAAAGCGGCGGGGGCTGGCCCCTTCTTGTACTTGAATGTCGTAGTCGCGGCCCCAGGTGAGGGCCACATTGGGGCGATCCAGCAGTTCTCGAAACAGGCGATCGGCCTCTTGGGAGACCTGCTGCACATAGCGTTCGGTGATGCGAGGCCCCGCTTCTTTGTAGGCTTTGCGGGCAAAGGTGATGAAGCGCTTGATGCGATCGCGCCGTTTTTTTTCCGCCAGGGCGGCGGTGCGCTTATCGGCGATCGCCGACAGGGTGGCCAACTGGGTGGCCAATTCCTGCTGGAGCTGCTGCTGCTGGGGCAATGCACCCGAGAGGCGATCGCGCTCTGACTGCACCGCTTGGTAGGTCGCCTCCACCTGGGCCAACGCTTGGGGATCGTAGCTGGCCTGGGCCGCTTGCAGTTGGCGCTGCTGCTCGGCCCCTTGCTGGTGTAGGTGGGCCAAGGTGGCGTCCCCATCGGCCACCGCTTGGGCTAACCGGGGCTGATCTTGAGCCGCCTGCTGGGATTGTAGATATTGCAGGTAGGCCCCCTGGTGCTGTTGCTTGGTCTGGTGGTGGCGGGTCAAATCTGCATCTAGGTTGGCAAAGGCTTGCAGTTGGGTGGCCACCTCCGCCAGTTGGGCCTGAATGCCCCCCTGTGCCCGCTGCATGGCTTGGTAGCGTTGGGCGATCGCCGGTTGCTGCTGACGGGATTTTTCCAGCACCGCACACCGCCCACGGGGATCTTGCAGGGCCGCCAGGGCTGTGGTGAGGCGATCTCGCTCCTGGGCCAGATCCGCCCCCGCCGCCAGTTGTTGACCCAAGTGATCCCGCTGGGCCTGCACCTGATCCCGCTGCTGCCGAAGTGCTTGGACCTGGGTTTGCAGTTGGGGCAGGGTGGCCAGGCGGGCCTGCTGCTGCTGGACTTGGATGATGCGCTGCTGCACCTGCTGCCGCTGGGCGTTCAAGGTGGCTGGGTCGGTCTGTTGTTGCAGATCGGCCAAGATTCCCTGTACCCCCGCCAGCAGGTCTTGGTTCACCGTGACCCCCGCCGCGATCGCCGCCTCTACATCGGCGATCGCCGCCGCCAGGAGGGGCATGGTCTGTTGCCACTCCGCCAGGGTGGCGAGGGCGGCAGTGGCCTGGGTTTGGTGGCGATCGCAGGCCCCTTGCCCTTCGCCGACTAAGCGCTGCAACTCCGCCTCAAATTGGCGGGCGGCCTCTAGGCGATGGATTTGCTGCTGGAGGCGATCCCGCTGCTGCTCTAAGGGGGCCAGCGGTTCCACCTGGGTGGCGAGGGCGTTCAGATTGTCGATGTTGGCGGCTAAGGCGGCCAGTTGTTGATCTAACTGCCGCTGCTGCTGCCCGGTGGCATCGTAGGTGCCCTGCACCTGGGCGAGGGCCTGCTGTCGCTGTTGCAGGTGGGCTAGGGCAGTCTCCAGTTCCCCCTGCTGGACGACCAACGGTTGCAGGGCGGTGATGTCCGCGATCGCCGCCTCACAGCCTTCTAACTGCACCTGTAGCCGAGTCAGGTCAGCGGCCCGGTTATCCCAGGTTTTCTGCAATTGCTGCTGGCGTTTTTGCAAGGCTTGCCGCTCTCCCTGGGCCGCCCCCAAGGCTTGCAGGGCGGCCTCCGCCGCTTGATAGGCTTGGTAACCGGGCTCCGCCTGGGCACAGCGATCGGCGGCCTGCCGCGCTTGGTCGAGATTCTGTTGCAGTAGGGTCTGTTGCTGGCGAGCCGCCGCCTGTTGGGTCTGGGTCTGGTGCACAGCGGCTTGGAGCTGCTGGATGGTTTGGGCCTGGGTCTGGAGTTGGCTGCGGGTCTGGGCGAGGGTTTGGATCTGATCCCCTAGGGCCGTCAGGCGGGCTTGATCCCGGTCAATGTCAGCCACCAGGGCTTGGTGGCGCTGGTGTAGGGGCTCCCAGTCTTGCAGGCGATCGTCATAGCTGGCGATGTCCCGCTCCACCTGTTCCACCAGGGCTTCGGCATAGCGGCGCAGGCTGTTGAGCTGTTGGTGAACGGTTTTGTACTCGTCCACCTTGAGGATTTTGTCGAAAATCGCCCGCCGTGCTTCCGTGGCCTGCAAAAAGTCAGCGGTAAAGGTGCCCTGGGGTACCCCCAAGGTGCGGGCAAACAATTCTCCCAAATCCGTACCGGGGGACACCCCCAGATGTTCCCGCAGCCACGGCAGCACCTCATCCCGCAGGCGACTGTAGGGCAACCGCTGGTTCAGTTGGGGATCAAATAGCAAATACCCCTTGGTGGTATGGCGCTGGGCAATGTAGGTGCGACCGTCAGCGCTGGAAATGAACTCCACCGCCACTTCGGCGCTGCTGCTGCCGTTGCGGATCAGGTCGTCTCGGGTGTAGTCCCCTTGGTAGTTGAACAGCACCCAAGCGATCGCCTCCAGGATGCTGGTTTTGCCCGCCCCGTTTTCGCCACAGATGGCATTGGTGCCGGGGGCAAAGGTAAAGGCCCGATCTCCATGGGCTTTGAAGTTTTTAAGAACGACGGACAGAATCTGCACGATCGCGGCTAGTGGTGGGTCAATTCTGAACCAGAAGTCTATCAGGCAAGGCCCCCTGGAGCATCCTCGCCACCCATTGAACGTGCCAGCCCCCCAATGGGTCCCTAGGCTCGAACATCGCCATTCCCAAAATGCTGCTGAAGCCTTAGCCCCAGTGCTTGGAGATTTCAAGTAATGGCCATGGGCATGGCAAATGACCCACTAGGGGATCGGGACCATGGGTGGGGCTTGTCCTCAACTTCAACTATTGGAGTTCTGGCGGCATGGCCATGGGGTTGACCTCAATGGTCTCCGTTTTATCCTTGCGCCGCACCGTCACCGCCAGGGGTTCGCCAATTTGGCTGGCATCCACCTGGGCCTGCACATCGGTGGGGGTTTCCACCGCCACCCCATTCACCGACTCAATGATGTCCCCCTTCCGTAGGCCCCCGCTTTCCGCTGGGGTGCCTGCCAATACCCGCAGAATAATCACCCCTTCATCCTCGGTGACGGTGATGTCCAGATCGGGATCTTGGTTGAGGTTGGTTTTCATCTCCGGGCTCAACTGCACCATTTGAATGCCCAGGTAGGGGTGCTGCACTTCCCCCGTTTCAAACAGTTGAGTGGCGATGCGTTGCAGGGTTTCCACCGGAATCGCGAAGCCCAAGCCCTGGGCGTCCTTGCGAATGGCGGTGTTCATGCCGATCACTTGACCGCGATCATTGAGCAGCGGTCCCCCCGAATTGCCGGGGTTGATGGCGGCGTCGGTTTGAATAAACTGCACCCGCTTGTCAGGGATGCCCACTTCACTGCTGGAACGGCCCAGGGCGCTGATGATGCCCGCCGTGACGGTGTTGTCTAGCCCCAGGGGATTGCCGATGGCGATCGCCCACTGCCCCGGTGCCAAGTTATCAGTACTGCCCAGGCTGACGGTGGGCAGATTTTCCGCCTCAATTTTGACGGCGGCCACATCCGTGACTGGGTCGGTGCCCACCACTTCCCCCGAAAAGGTCCGGCCATCGGTCAGGGTGACGGTCACCGTTGTGGCCCCTTCCACCACATGGGCATTGGTGATGATGCGGCCATCGGCACTGAGAATAAAGCCGGAACCCGTCCCCTGTTGCAGCGGTCCCTGGGAGGGGGGCATCTCATCCTCCCCAAAAAAGCGCCGAAAGAAGGGGTTTTGGAACGCCTCGGGCATATCCCACGCCACGGTGCTCTCGGAGTCAATGCGGACCACCGCCGCCCCGACCCGCTCGACCGCTATGGCA